>DAOMFB010000380.1:0-3296 GCA_035429585.1 Thermoanaerobaculia bacterium | reverse complement strand
GACGCCGCGCTGGCGGCGGGGATCCTCTCCCTCCTGCGGGACGGCGAGCGGCTCCGGCGGCTGGGAGAGGCCGCGCGCGCCTTCCCCTTCACCACCGACGCCGGCTTCACGGCGGACGCGTTCGAGCGGATCTACCGGGAGGCCGCCGCGGGCTCCGGCTCAGCCTGAGACGAGACGCCGGACCCTTCGACCGAAGAGACGGAGCCACACCGCGAGGAGCGAGAGGCCGGTGGCCTCCGGGGCCACGTTGACCCGGACCTCCTCGGGAGGGGGAAGCGCGGTGCGGAGAAAGAAGCGCGCCTTCGCGCCGGGCGACTCCGCGAGGGCGAGGGCGGTCCTCGTCCACCCCTCCGGGGGACGCGTCCGGCGCAGGGGCGGGATCGTCGCCGCGCGCTCCCGGAGAGCGGCCGGAACGCCGGCCCGGAGGGACTCCAGGAACGCGGCGTCGAAGCTTCCCGGGAAGAGCCGCTCCACGGCGAGGGCGGCGTACGCGAGCGGCGCCACGCCGGCCCTCCGGTCCGCTTCCGGGAGCGCGACGCTCACGGGGCCGCCGCTGCGGGAGAGGAGCCGGAAGTCGGCGGCCTGGATGCCGCGAAGCCCCGTCGCCGCGAAGTCCTCCGCCGCATGGACGAGCAGGTGCCGCCGCAGCGCGTTCCCCGCCGAGACGCGGCAGCAGATCCCTCCGCGCCCGGCGGGCTCGGCGGCGGCGAGGACCGCGTCCGTCAGGTCGTACGTCCGGCCGAGGACCGGGATCCGGAGCGCGTAGTGGAGCTCGATCCGGACCGGGTTCCCGGGGTCCTCGCAGCCCGGGCGGACGACCCGCTCCGTCTCCCGGGCGAGAACCCGGTGGCGCCGGGTGTCGAAGAGCGTCCGCCAGCCGAGCGGCGCGAGGGCGCGCGCCGCGCCGTCCATCCGCCCGGGATCGGCGAGGAGCAGGTCGAGGTCTCCCATCGGGCGACGGCCGGGCCCGGCGAGCCCCGAGAGGAGGAGCGCCGCCCCCTTGAGGGCGACCGCGTCGATTCCGTCGCGCGTGAGCGCCGCCGACGCCTCGGCGAGGAGGCCGAGCAGCGTCTCGGCGCGGGCCCTTGACCGCTCCGCCTCGAACCGGAGGAACTCCCCGAGCTCCGGCGGGAAGGCCCCGGCGTCCGGGAGGAGGGCGATCTCCGCGGCGACGCCCTGGAACGCGGCGGCGAAAGCCGCCAGCTCGACGGCGGAAGCCGTGGGAGGCCGTCCGAGCGCCTCGACGAGCGGGGCGGCCGTCTCCCGCGAGGCGGCGGCCACGGCCGCCTCCGAGAGCCGCCGGAAACCCGGCTCGCGAAAGAGCCGTCCCCAGTCGAACCCGCCGGCGCCGAGCATTCGTTGCGGGAGCTTCCCCGTCCCGGCCGGCGAGCCGTCAGCGCGCCGCCGGCCGCGGCGCGAGGAACCGGTCGTAGAGGAGCATCAGGACCGTCGAGACGAAGCCGATCGCGGCGATCCAGAGCCACATCGTCTCCGGGTGGGCGACCGTACCGGCCCGGAACCCTTCCACGTAACGCTCCACGAGGTGTCCCGCGATGATCCCGGCGGAGAACGTCCCGATCGCGATCGGCAGGAAGGCGAACCCCATGTACGTCCCGACCTGCTCCTTCGGGGCGAGGTTGGCGACGTACTCGTAGAAACGGGGCGCCTGGAGCCCCTCGCCGACGGCGAAGATCATGATCGCCGCGATCGTCACGGCGAGCGTCGGGACGGCGGCCATCACGAGCCAGGAGACGCTCGCGAGGAGGAACCCGATCGTCATGGCGCGGATCGGCTTGAGCTTCTTGGCCAGCGCCGTCACGGGAACGGTGACGAAGATGATGGTCCAGGCGCCCACCGTCACGATCAGCTCGAAGCGCGGGAAGTGCAGGACGTCCCGGACGTAGAACGGGAGCGAGTAGTAGACCTGCCAGAACATCGCCCAGAAGCCCGAGAAGATCACGAGGAACGTCAGGAACCGGACGTTCCCGAAGACCTTCACCATATCGAGGAGAACCCCGGCCATCGACTTCGGCGGCGCCGCGTCGGCGGGCCGCGGCGGCTCACCGAAGAAGAGCAGGGTCGCGACGAAGAGAAGGAACGCCGTCGCCGAGGACATGACGAGGACCCAGGCGATGCCGACGTTCTCCCGGACCGGGATGGCGAGGAGCGGCCCGACGGCCCCGCCGATGTTGACGAGGGTGTAGTAGATCGAGTAGCCGAGCGCCTTCGTCCCCTCCGTCGTCGTCCGGGCCACGGTCCCGACGACGCACGGCTTGATCAGGGACCCGCCGGTCGCCGTGACGACGAGGGCGAAGAGCAGGTAGGTCTTCGGCCCCCCGAGCGCCGCGACGACCGGAGCACCCGCGGGGAGGCCGGCGAGGCCGATGAGGAAGTAGCCCGCCGAGAAGATCGCGAAGCAGATCATCAGGCTCCGCTTGAACCCGAAGCGGTCGACGACCGTCCCGGCCAGCGGCGGCAGGAAGTAGAGGAGGGTGTTGAAGACGCTCCCGGCGTAGATGTCCGCGGTCCTCGGCCCGAGGCCGATGTAGTCCGCGATGTAGACGGCCAGGACGGCCTTCGACGCGTAGTAGGAGAACCGCTCGAAGAGCTCGAGGGTGTTGGCGACCCAGAAGGTCTTCGAGAAGCCGGACTTCAGTTCGGCGAGCCGGGCGGCGACGTCCAAGCGGCCTCCTTCGTGCGGGCGACGCCCGGGATCTTCGGGGGCGCCGCGGGCCGCGTCAACCGCCCGCCGGCCCGGGAGGCTCCGTCAGCGGCGGTCGCGTCCGATGAGCCAGCCGACGAGGAGGCCGAAGCCGAGGGCGCCGAGCGCCATCAGGAACGCGTTCTCGCGCCCGACCCGGTCGACCTGCCGCCAGCGCCGCTCGAGGTCCTTCCGGACCCTCCGGCCGCGGGCCTCGGCGCTCTCCAGCGCCTCCTCGACCCGGTCGGCGATGACCTCCGCCAGCTCTCCGCCGCGCTCTCCGGCGCCCTTGAGACTCCCGCGAACCGATCCGAGAATGTCAGCAGCCATGGGACCCCTCTCCGACGGAATCTTACGCCGTCCGTTCCGTTAGACTGGGGGCGCTCTGAACCCGCGCGACCTCCTCACCGAGCTCTTTCGCGCTGCCGTCGCCGCCGTCGAGCCGGGCCGGCTCGTCCGCGAGGCCGTCGGGCGGCGCGGGGACGCCCTTCGCGTCCGCTCCGTCTCCTCGCCGGCGCAGCGGGAGTTTGTCTTCGTCCCGTCGCGCGTGGCCGTCCTCGCCGTCGGGAAGGCGGCCGTCCCGATGGCGCGGGCC
>DAOMFB010000379.1:0-3299 GCA_035429585.1 Thermoanaerobaculia bacterium | reverse complement strand
GCGTCGAGCTGGGCACCGACTGCACCCGGCAGCGCGCGCGCGCCAGGCGGAAGGCGGCCACCGCGAGGCTCTCGCTGCTCGCCAAGAGCTCGCTGAAGGCGCTCGGGTTCTCACACAGGTGCCGCAGCCACTCGCTCGGGCGCTCGAGCTCGTCGTTCCGGTTCATGCCCGCTGTCGTTGCAACCTTCGGACCAGCGCGAAGCCCGCGACCCTGCGGTCGGCCGGCCCCGGCACGTGTCAGGGGCTTGGCACCTCGGGTCAGCGGGCAGTCACGCGAGCAAGCTCCGGCCGCTAAGCCCGGGCCTGCTCGTCGTCGTCTTCTTCTCCCTCTTCCTCCCGGACCGGATGGAGAGGCTCTGGCCGGAGGGGGCGGCCCCGGCGCTTCTCTTCGTCCTCGCGACGGTCCACGTCTGGCAGGGGGCCGCCATGTACTACGCGAACGCGCCGCTGATGGCGTTTCTCTCGGGGGGGCTCCTCCTCGCCACCGGGCTTCCGGCGTCGGGCCGCGGCGCGGCGCCTCCGGGGATCGACCGGGTCTGGGGCGCGCTCTGTCTCGCCGCCGCGGTCCTCGTCCGGCCGGACGGGATCTACTACCTGGCGGCCGCCGCGTTCGCCCTGCTCCTCGCGCGGCTCCCGGGCGGGCCGCGGCTCCCGCTCGCCCCCTTCGCCGCGGCCGCGGCGTCCTGGGCCGCGTGGTGGCTTCGGCCGGACTGGCTCCGCGCGCTCGGGAGCTTCCTCGAGGGCTCTCCGGACGGCTGGCGCGCGCTCGCACCGGGCCCGGCGCGGGCGGCCGGAGTGGTCGTGTCGGAGTTCCTCTCCTCGTGGCAGGGCCAGTGGCTCTCGCACAAGGGTCTCGGGGCCACCCTGTACGCGGTCGTCGCGGCCGCGGTGGCCGACCTCTGGCTCGGCTACGCCGAGGCCCCGGCCGACCGCGGGGCCGAAGCGGAGAAGCGCGTCTACGGCCTCGTGACCCTCGCCTCCCTCGCGGCCGTCGTCGCCTGTTTCGCGGTGTTTCCGTTCATCTCCGACCCGGTGGCCGCCGTCCAGCCCTACGAGTACACGGACTACCGCCTCTGCTACCGCAACTTCGTCCGCGTCGGGCTCGGCCGGATGACGATCCACCTCCTGCCCTTCTACGTCCTCTACGTCCTGGCCGTCCTCAAGCCCTCCGTCCCGGCCGAGGCCCGCTGCTAACATCGATCGGGAGCCCCGGAGAGACGCTGAGGAATCGCGCCGCGCTCGCCCTCCTCGCCGCCGCGGCGGTGCTGGCCGCCGCCGGGGCCGAGATCTGGTCTGCGCGGCGGCGCGCCGGTTTCGTCGGGCGCGAGAGCGGGCGCGTGGCGCGCCTCGTCGACCCCTCGCGGATCGGGGAGCGGACGGCGCGGGTCGCTTCGGCGCCGCACCGGGCGGGGAGCCCCTCCAACGCCGAGGTGGCCGGGTTCGTCGGCGAGACGCTCCAGCGGGCCGGCCTCAAGGTCTGGAACACGCCGTTCGAGGCGGAGGTCTACGAGCCGCTCGTCTCCCGGCTGACGCTCGAGGAGCGGGAGGGGCGCACGGAGTACGACCTGTCGGAGCCGGGCGACGGCGACCCGGCCTTCCTCGCCTACTCGCCCGACGCGGACGTCGCGGCGCCGGTCGTCTTCGCCAACGAGGGGTCGCGCGCCGACTACGAGTTCCTGGCGAGGAAGGGGATCGACGTCCGGGGGAAGCTGGCCCTCGTGCGGGCGCAGGGAATCTGCCGGAGCATGAAGACGGAGGTCGCCGGCTCGAGGGGCGTCGCAGGGCTTCTCGTCTACCCCGAGCCCCGCGACCAGGGGGATCCGAAGCCGGCCTGGCCCGACGGGCCGGGCACGCCGGCCTGGGCCGTTCCGCGGGGCACGCTCCTCCGTTTCTACCGGTACCCCGGCGACCCGGCGACGGCGCGGGAGAAGGGGATCGACAACCTCCCGCCGGTTCCCGCGCTCGGCGTCTCGCAGGCCGTGGCGGAGGACCTCCTCTCGCGGATGCGGGGCGAGGCCGTTCCGGAGCCGTGGAAGGGCCGGCTGAAGACCCCGTACGTCCTGGCCGCCGAGGGGCCCCGCGTCCGCGCCGTCGTGAGAGGGCAGCTGGTCCGGAAGAGCCTCCGGAACGTCTTCGCGATCCTCCCCGGCACGAACGGCGACGCGCGGCCGGTGATGCTGGGGAACCACTACGACGCGTGGGAGCGGGGAGCCGTGGACGCCGCCTCCGGCACGGCCGTCGTCCTCGAGGTGGCCGAGACGCTCGCGAAGCTCCACGCGCGCGGATGGACGCCGGAACGGAGCGTCCTCTTCGCGTTCTGGGACGGCGAGGAGCCGGGGCTCTTCGGCTCCGCCCGGTGGGTGGAGCAGGCGCTCCGCGACCGGTTCGGGGGGCTCGCCGCGTACGTCAACGTCGACTCCGCCGTCCGGGCGGAGGATTTCGCCGGCGACGTCATGCCGGGGCTGCGCGCGCCCCTCGAGAAGGTCCTCGCGGCGGTCCGCGACCCGGCGACCGGCAAGACGCTCGCGGCGGCGCACGGCGCCTTCCAGCTGCCGGGGTTCTCGAGCGACGCCTCGCCGTTCCTCGGCCTGACGGGGACGCCGGTCGCCGAGCTCGGCTTCGGCCGTCACTATCCCGTCTACCACACCCGCGCCGACACCGTGGAGTGGATCCGGCGCTTCGGCGATCCGGGCTTCGCACGGGCCGGGCTCCTGGCCCGCGTCGTCGCGCTCTACGTCGGCTCGCTGGCCTCCGAGCCGATCGTCCCGTACCGCTTCTCCGAGGTGTCGGACTTCACGAGGACCACGCTCCGCGAGCTCGAGAGCCGCGGGGCCTCCTTCGGCGAGTGGGGGACGGCCGCCCGGGGGCTCCGGGACGCGCTCGATTCCTACGAGACGACGGCCCGGCGATGGGACGACGGCGAGCGCCGCCTCGCCGGCCTCTCCCTCGCGAAGGCCCGCGCCGTCGCCCCGCTCGACAGTGCGCCGCTGCAGTCGTTCATGGACGCGATCGACGGCGTCAACGCGATCGCCGACACCGCTCCGGGCTTCGTGTGGCGGCTGGAGGGCGAGGACGACGAGCATCCGGGCGCCACCGGCATCCAGGCCTACGAGGACCCGTGGCTGATCGTGAACCTCAGCGTCTGGGAGTCGCGTGAGGCGCTGTGGGACTTCGTCTACGCCGGCGATCACCTCGACGTCATGCGCCGCCGGCGCGAGTGGTTCAGCGCGCTGACCGAGCCGCACCTCGTCCTCTGGTGGGTCCCCGCCGGGGAGATCCCGACCGTCGAGCAGGCGGTC
>DAOMFB010000378.1:0-3302 GCA_035429585.1 Thermoanaerobaculia bacterium | reverse complement strand
GTCCCTCGTGGACCGGGGCGGCCGCAAGAAGCCCGGATTCCGCTCCGCCGTGGACGTCTTCACCCTCCGGCTTCCGGTCGAGCGCGTCGTCCTGAGCGGCTGCCAGACCGCCCTCGGCCGGGAGATCCGGGGAGAAGGGGTCGTGGGCCTGGCGCGCGGCTTCCTCTACGCCGGCGCCGCGCGGGTCGTCGCCAGCCTCTGGAAGGTCGACGACGTCGCCACCGCCGAGCTGATGACGCGGTTCTACGAGGGGATGCTCGGCCCGGCGCGCCTCTCCCCTGCCGCGGCGCTCCGCGCGGCCCAGGCCGCGCTCTGGAGAAAGGCGTGGCGCCGGCCGCCCTACTACTGGGCCGCGTTCGTCCATCAGGGCGAATGGCGCTGATCGGCGACGACGGCGTTCGCCGTTCGGGACCGTCCCGGCTTCGCGTATCGTTGGGGCGATGCACGAGACCGGAGTCGCCGCCGAGATCTACGCCGTCTCCCGCCGGACGGCGGACGCCCACGCCGGCGGCCGGCTCTCGTCGGTGCGGGTCCTCGTCGGGGAGCTCTCGGCCATCGAGCCCGACCTCCTCGCCTTCGCCTGGGAGGCGATCACGTCGGGAGGGCCCGACGCGGGGGCGCGCCTCGACGTCGAGTGGCGGGCGGCCCGGCAGACCTGCGCGGCGTGCGGCACGGTCGCCGAGCGGGCGCCCGGGTCGTGGCTCAAGCTCTGCCCCCGCTGCGGCGGCGTCCTCCGGATCGAGGGGGGCGACGAGCTGGACGTTCGGGACGTGACGTTCGAGGACGCGGGAGACGCGGAGGCCGCCCGATGACGCAGGTGGACGTGAAGCAGAAGGTCCTCGCCGCCAACATGGAGGCGGCCGCGAGGCTCCGCGAGGGCTTCGCCCGGAGCCGCACCCTCGTCGTGAACCTGATCTCGTCCCCCGGCTCGGGGAAGACGACCTTCCTCGAGCGGACCGTGGCCGACCTGAAAGGCCGCTTTCGCCTCGGCGGGATCGAAGGGGACATCGCCACGGAGCGGGACGCCGATCGCCTCCGGCGGCACGGCATCCCGGCCCGCCAGATCCTGACGGGGGGCTCCTGCCACCTCGACGCGCGCCAGGTCCGGCAGGCGCTGGAGGACGAGAAGGGGGCCCTCTCGGCCCTCGACGTCCTCTTCATCGAGAACGTGGGGAACCTGATCTGCCCGACGAGCTACGACCTCGGCGAGGACTTCAAGGTCGTCCTCCTCTCGGTCACCGAGGGGGAGGACAAGCCCTTCAAGTACCCCGCCATCTTCTCGAAGGCCCCGGTGGCCGTCCTGACGAAGATCGACCTCCTCCCCCACGTCGACTTCGACCTTCCCGCCGTCCGCGAGCAGATCCGGACGCTGAATCCGGGCGGGGTTCTCCTCGAGACCTCGGCGAAGACCGGCGCCGGGATGGCGGGCTGGTACGCGCTGCTCGAGTCCGGGCTGGTGCGGAAGCGTTCCTAGCCCGCCAGCAGATTCCGGACGAGCTTCCCGATCTCGACGCAGCAGGTGAGCCCCGGCGAGTCGATTCCGAGCAGCTGGACGAGGTTCGGGTGGATCGCGTCGCGCCGGACGATCCAGTCGGCGGCGCCCTTCAGGTGGACCATGATCCCGGCGTAGTCGGGCTGGACGTCGGAGACGTCGAGCGCCGGCATGTAGCGCATGGCGCGCCCGACGATGAAGTCGAGGGGGAGCCGGTCCGTCTCGTAGTCGTCGCGGGCGGGCGCCACGCGAAACTCCGGCCCGACCGTGAAGAGGTCGCCCGGTACCGTCGAGCCGTCCGGCGCCATCGAGAAGGTGGGCGTCAGGTGCGCCCCCACCATCAGGATCCTCTCGCCGCCGACGTCGAGCGGCTCGGGGACCGGGTAGACGTTCCGGCCGGTGAGCCAGAGCGGGGGGCGGTGGCGGCGGTTCATCCGTCCGTATTCGCCCCGGAGGGGGACGACCTCGAGGTCGAGCGACGGGTCCGCCATCCGCCCCACCTCGTCGCACCGGAGGCCCGCCGCGTTGACGACCGCCTCGGCCTCGAGCGTCTCCTCGGCCCCCCCCCGCCGCCGTCCGGTCACCTCGAAGACGCCGCGCTGCGGCCGGATGGAGGCCACCTCGAAATCCGTCAGCACGGCGGCGCCCTTCTCCTCGCCGAGCCGTGCCAGCGTCCCGACGAGGGACGGGGCGTCGACGATCCCCGTCGTCGGGATCAGGAGGGACGCCTCGACCGAGAGGGCCGGCTCGAGCGCCGCCGTCTCGCGGCGGCCCAGCATCTGCACGCCGGGAACGCCGTTCGCCGCCGCCCGCTTCCGGACCTCCTCGAGGGCCGGCAGGTCGTCCCTGGACGGAGCCGCCACGAGCTTCCCCGTCTTCGCGCACGGGATCCCGTGGTCGGCCGCCAGCTCGTACATCCGGGCGTTCGCGTCGGCGCAGAGGCGCGCCTTGAGGCTCCCCTCCGCGTAGTAGATCCCGGCGTGGACGACGCCGCTCGACCGCCCCGACTGCTCCTCGCCGAGGCGGGGATTCTTCTCGAGGAGAAAGACGCTTCCGATCCCCGCGTCGGCCAGCTGCCACGCCACGGCGCACCCCACCGCGCCCCCGCCGACCACGACCGCCGCGACCCGGTCCATCGGCACCTCCGCCCGCCGGACTCCGTACGAGCCTCCTCCGGCTCGCGACCCGCGTCAAGGCGGAACGCCGGCGTATGCTTTCTGCAGCGCGTTCGCGGGAGGTCGCGATGGGAACCCCGTCCCTGACCGGACGCCGGATCGGGCACTATGAAGTGCTCGAGCCCCTCGGCGAAGGCGGCATGGGGGTCGTCTACAAGGCCCGGGACACGCGACTCGGCCGCCTCGTCGCTTTGAAGGTCGTCCGCGCCGACCCGGCGGACGACGCCGAACGGCGGGCGCGTTTCCTCCGGGAGGCCCGGACGGCGTCGGGTCTCAGCCACCCCGGCATCCTCGTCGTCTACGAGATCGGCCGCGACCAGTCGGTGGACTACATCGCGATGGAGCTCGTCCCCGGCGGGACGCTGGCCGACCTCATCGCGTCGGGGCCGCTCCCGGCCGGGCGCGCACTCCGGATCGCGGCGCAGGTGGCCGACGCCCTTGCGGCCGCTCACGCCGCCGGAATCGTCCACCGGGACCTGAAACCGTCGAACGTCATGCTGCCGGCGCCCGACCGCGCGACAGTCGTGGACTTCGGCATCGCGAAGACATTTGGTCCGGACGCGCCGGCCGACGAGACCGCCGACGCCGTCACCGCTGCCGGCGTCGTCCTTGTCACGGGACGGTACAGGTTCGCG
>DAOMFB010000377.1:0-3311 GCA_035429585.1 Thermoanaerobaculia bacterium | reverse complement strand
TTCCGCATGGACGCCCACCGAGATGCCTGTGCTGGCGATGGAGATCTTGGCCTCGCTCCCGTCAGGGAAGAGCCGCACCTCGAGTCGCGTGGCGTAGCCGTTGATCACCTCGTCGACGGCGTTGTCGACGATCTCGTTGAAGAGGTGGTGGAGGCCCCGGCTGTCGACCCCGCCGATGTACATCCCGGGGCGCTTGCGGACCGGCTCCAGCCCCTCGAGGACGGTGATGTCGGCGGCGGTGTACTTCGTCGCCATGCGGCTCGAAGGTAGCACGCGCGGGCGCCCCGTCAATCCGCGCGTCCGGTATCCTCGCCGTCGCATGCCCGACACGAAGCCGCCCGCGGCCGCGCCCCGGACGCTGGCGCGGCGCCTCGGCCTCTGGAGCGCCATCGCGGTGGTCATCGGCTCGACGATCGGCTCGGGGATCTTCCGCTCCCCCGCCGGGATCGCCGACAAGCTCCCCGGGCCGCTGCCGATGCTGGCCGTTTGGACGGCGGGAGGGATCTTCGCCCTCTGCGGGGCGCTGACGCTCGCGGAGGTGGCGAGCGCGCTGCCGCAGACGGGGGGGATGTACGTCTTCTGCCGCGACGGCTGGGGGCGGCTGGCCGGATTCCTCTTCGGCTGGGGGCAGTTCTCCATGATCCGGGCGGCCTCGCTCGGGGCGATCTCGATCACCTTCGCCGAGTACTTCTTCCGCGTCGCCGGCTGGAACCCGCAGGACCCCGGGAACGTCACCCGGGTCCGCTGGCTCGCTGCGCTGGCGATCGCCCTGACGGCCGTCTTCAACGTCGTCGGCGTCTCGCTCTCGGCGGCGGTCAGCAACCTGACCGTCCTCGCCAAGTACGGCGGCCTCGTCTTCATCGTCCTCGTCGCGTTCGCGATTGGCCTGCCGCAGACCGGCGGGCACTTCGCTCCCGCGGTCCCGGCCGGGAGCTTCACCTTCGCCGCCTTCGGCCTCGCCCTCGTCTCGACGCTCTGGGCCTTCGACGGCTGGGCTGACCTCGCCTACAACGCGGGCGAGGTGAAGGACCCGGCGCGGAACCTCCCGCGCGCGCTGATCGGCGGGACGCTCCTCGTCGTGGCGATCTACCTCGCCGCGAACCTCGCCTACCTCGCCGTCCTCCCCGTCGAGGCGATCCGCGTCTCGAAGCTGGTGGCCGCCGACGTGGCCCAGCGCGTCCTCGGCGGGTGGGGCGCCGCCTTCGTCTCGGTGACGGTGATGGTCTCCACCTTCGGGACGCTCAACACCGTCCTCTTCACGAGCCCGCGCGTCTTCTTCGCGATGGCCGACGACAAGCTCTTCTTCGAGCCCGTCGGCCGCGTCCACCCCCGCTTCGGGACGCCGTGGATCTCGATCTCCATGACGGCAGCGCTCGGGATCGTCTTCGTCCTGCTCCGCAGCTTCGAGCAGCTGGCCGACGCCTTCGTCACGGCCTTCCTCCCCTTCTACTTCCTCTCGGTGGCCGCCATCTTCCGGCTCCGGAAGAGGCCGGGCTACGCCCCCTCCTTCCGGGTGCCGCTCTTCCCCTGGACGCCCCTCCTCTTCCTCGCCTCGATCCTGCTCCTCCTCGGGAACGCGATCGCCGACCCGTCGAGCCGCTGGAGCACGCTCGCCGTCCTCGGCGTCGTGGCGGCCGGGATCCCGGTCTACTACCTGACGGTCGGCAGGAGGCCCTGAGCCAGCCGCTCCCTCACGGCGGCCTCGATGACGTCGCCGTGCTCGAGGAGGCCGTGGTCGCCCCCCGCAACGGCGTGGAACCGCGAGCCGGCGCCGAGCCGGCCCGACGCCTCCCACGCCTTCCAGCGCGCCTCGACCTGCGCGAAGGGGACCGACTCGTCCGCCGTCCCCATCACGACCGAGACCGGGACGGCGGGGGGCTCCGCGTCCACGGTCACCTCGGCCATCTCCTCGAAGAACCGCCGGTGGATCTCGAGGAAGCGGTCCTCGCCGTGGTGGAACACCTCGAGGACGTCGGCCTCGGGAAGCTTCTCCGCCCAGCGGGCCCCGAAGCCGAGCGCCGGGGCGATCAGGACGAGAGGAGGCCCGCCGGGACCGAGGGGCTGCGCGAGGGCGAGAGCGACGAGCGCGCCGAGCGAGCTGCCGACGACGACCTCCGGATCGGTCTCGGCACAGGCGTCGGCCGCCTCCGCCACCATGTCGTCAAAGGAGAGCTCGCGGAACCAGGGGACGTTCAGGTCGGGGGCGACGACCCGGATCCCCTCGGGCCCGAGCCTCTTCTCCAGGAGCGCCCGCTTGCGCCCCTTCGGCGAGGAGGCGAGTCCGTGCAAGTAGAGCAGGCTGCTCACGGACGGATTCTCGCTCCGGCGGCGTAACATGAGCATTCGTTTCGACGTGGCCAGCCGCACCCCGCACCCCCTCCTCGTCTCGGCCGCCGCCGTCGCTCTTCTCGCCGCCTGCGGCGGGAAAAAGCCGCCGGCCGAGAAGCCGCGCACGGTCCGGCTGGTCCCGGCGGCCCGGCGGCCGCTCCCCAAGAGCATCACCGCCGTCGGAACGCTCGCCGCCGAGGACAAGGCCGAGCTCTCCTTCAAGGTGCCGGGGCGTCTCGAGAAGCTCTTCGTCGACATCGGCAGCAGCGTCGTGGCCGGCGCCGTCCTCGCCCGGCTCGAGCGAGAGGAGTACGCCTACCGCGTCGAGGGGGCCCGGGCCGCGCTCCTCCAGGCGCGGGCCCGCCTCGGCCTTCCGCCCGACGGCGCCGGGGACGAGGTGGAGGCCGAATCCACGGCCGTCGTCCGCCAGAACCGGGCCCGGATGGAGCAGGCGAAGGCCGAGCTCGTGCGGTCCCAGTCGCTCCTCGACCAGGGCCTGCTGTCCCGGTCGGCCTTCGACGTCGCCGAGGCCAACTTCAAGGTGGCGGACAGCCAGTACAACGACTCGCTCGAGGAGGTGAACAACCGCCGCGGAATCCTCCTCCAGCGCCGTTCTGACCTGGCCATCGCCGAGCAGCAGCTCCGCGACACCTCCCTCGTGGCCCCCTTCTCCGGGGGCGTGCAGGCCCGGCGGGCGAACCTCGGCGAGTACGTCCTGGCGGGCGCGCCGGTCCTGTCGCTCGTCAAGACGAGCCCGATCCGCCTCCGCCTCGAGATCCCCGAGCGCGAGGCCCGCTACGTCGCGAAGGGGCTCCCCGTCACCGTCCGCCGCGAGGGGGACACGGGGGCGTTCACGGGCACCGTCGCCCGGATCTCGCCGGCCCTCGAGGAGCCGAACCGTTCGCTCATCTGGGCGGCCGCGATCACGAAGCCGAACGGAGCGCGTCGCGCGCGAGCCCCGCGAGAAGCACGTGCGCGAGCAG
>DAOMFB010000376.1:0-3326 GCA_035429585.1 Thermoanaerobaculia bacterium | reverse complement strand
CGGACGATTCTCGGAGGCATTTTTTCAACTGGAGAGGTTCGCTCTGGGCGACCGACGGCACGGCCGCCGGAACCGGTCCGGTCGCGACCCCTATCAAGCCCTGCGGGGCCGGAGGAGCCCGCCTCGGCGCGCTCCTCGAGCGGTGCCGGCTCGACCGCCTGACCCGGAACCAGCACGTCCTCTTCCGCCTCGGTGAGCTGACCTCGTGGGCCGAGACGGCCGCGGTCTTCTCCGAGCGCGCGGCCGCGACGCCGTCCGCCGTCCTCCCGTTCGCCGAGGGAGTCCTTCCGGCAATGGCGCGCCTCCACGCGCGCGAGGCGCTGATGAAGGTGGCGGCCGACGGCCTCAAGTGGGCGAGCGCCGCCGGCCAGACGGATCCCGGCCTCGCGGCCGCCCTCGGCCTCGAGAAGGCCTTCGCGGCCCAGGCCGGACGGATCGACGACGAAGACCTCGTCGCCCGGGAGCTCGCCCGGGCGTTTCCCGCCTGAGAGACGGAGTGAGCATGACCGACCGCAGCGAG
Source organism: Thermoanaerobaculia bacterium (assembly GCA_035429585.1). Taxonomy (GTDB): domain Bacteria; phylum Acidobacteriota; class Thermoanaerobaculia; order UBA5066; family UBA5066; genus DAOMFB01. The sequence goes on along the minus strand of DAOMFB010000376.1, from coordinate 2,806 downwards.
CGTGCCGTCGCCATCGTGGGGCTCGGGGCCATCCTCCCCGACGCCCCGAACGCCCCCGCCTTCTGGACGAACGTCCGCGAGAAGCGCTACGGCATCTCCGAGGTCTCGCCCGAGCGGTGGAACCCCGCCGACTTCTGGGACCCCGACCCGTCCGCCCCGGACAAGACCTACAGCAAGATCGGCGGCTGGGTCCGCGGGTTTACCTTCGACTGGAAGCGCTTCCACATCCCGCCGAAGGTGGCCGCGGCGATGGACGAGGGGCAGCAGTGGGCCGTGACGATCGCCGCCGAGGCCCTGGCCGACTACGGCGCCCCGAAGCGGCCCCTCGACACGGAGCGGACGGGGGTCGTCCTCGGGACGGCCATGGGCGGCGAGCTCCACTTCCTCACGGCACATCGCGTCTTCTTCCCCGACTGGCGCCGGGCGCTGGAAGGTGTCCCCGAGTTCGCGTCCCTCCCGGAGACGGTCCGGGCGCAGATCCTCGCCGGGTGGCACGGGAAGCTCTCCGCGACGCTTCCGCCGATCACCGAGGACTCGATGCCCGGGGAGCTGCCGAACATCATCTCGGGGCGGGTCGCCAACGTCCTCAACCTCCGCGGCCCCAACTTCATCACCGACGCGGCCTGCGCCTCGACCTTCGCCGCCGTCGACGCCTCCGTCGAGCTCCTCGCGGGGGGGCACTGCGACGCGGTCCTGACCGGCGGCGTCGACCGGAACATGGGGCCCTCCACCTTCGTGAAGTTCTGCAAGATCGGCGCGCTCTCGGCCACCGGGACGCGCCCGTTCGGCGACGGGGCCGACGGCTTCGTCATGGGCGAGGGGTGCGCCTCGTTCCTGATGAAGCGCCTCGCCGACGCCGAGCGGGACGGGGACCGGATCTACGCCGTCGTCCGCGGCGTGGGCGGGTCGAGCGACGGAAAGGGGAAGGGGATCACCGCCCCGAACCCGACCGGCCAGCGGCTCGCCGTCGAGCGGGCGTGGAAGGACGCCGGCCTCGACCCCGCCACGGCGACCCTCGTGGAGGCCCACGGCACGAGCACGAAGGTCGGGGACGTCGTCGAGGTCGAGAGCCTCGCCACGGTCTTCGGCGGCGCGCCGAAGGGCTCGATCGCCCTCGGCTCGGCCAAGAGCAACGTCGGGCACCTGAAGGCCGGCGCGGGAGCCGCCGGGCTCCTCAAGGCCGTCTGGGCGCTCCACCACAAGCTCCTCCCGCCCACCCTCAACGCGGAGAAGCCGAACCCGAACATCGACTGGGGGCGGACCCCCTTCTTTCCCAACCACGACCTCCGCGAGTGGAAGACCGCGAACGGGATGCCGCGCCGGTGCGGCGTCTCGGCCTACGGCTTCGGCGGCACGAACTTCCACCTCGTCCTCGAGGAGCACGTCCCCGGGATGCTGACGGCGCGCCGGCGCGAGCAGGTGGCGGTTCCCGCGATGCCCCCCGCCGCGCCCGTCGTCCTCGAGGCGCCGGCCCCCCCGGCGAAGCCGCCGCTCCGCGGGGTCGCCGCGCTCGGCGCCGCCACGCCGGCAGCGCTCCTCGGCGCGCTCGACGCTCTCGCCGCGCGGGTGAGGGAGGGGTTCGTACCGCCCGCCGCCGCCCCGGAGGCCGCCGTCCTCGCCGCCCGCGAGCGCCTCGTCGTCGACTTCGGGACGCCGGAGGAGCTTCTCGAGAAGCTCGGCAAGGCGAAGAAGGCGCTCGAAGCGGGGACGCCGAAGGGCGTCGCCGCGCTCGCCTCGCAGGGGATCTTCCGCGGCAGCGGCCCGGCCGCCGGGAAGATCGCCTTCCTCTTCCCCGGGCAGGGGAGCCAGTACGTGAACATGGGACGCGAGCTCGCGGCGCACCTCCCCGAGGCCGCCGCCGTCTTCGCCGAGGCCGACCGCGTCATGGCGCCGATCCTCGGCCGGCCGCTCACCTCCCTCGTCTTCGTCGACGCGAAGGACGACGCCGCCCTGAAGCAGGCCGAGGAGGCCCTCAAGCAGACCGCCATCACACAGCCGGCGATGCTGACGACCGACATCGCCGTCTTCGAGGCGCTGAAGGCCCGGGGATTCCTCCCCGACGTCGTCATGGGGCACTCGCTGGGCGAGTACGGCGCCCTCGTGGCCGCCGAGGTGATGCCCTTCGCTGACGCGCTCGAGGCGGCGGCCGCGCGCGGCCAGGAGATGGAGCACGTCTCGCTGGCCGACAACGGGCAGATGGCCGCCATCATGGCTCCCGTCGAGGCCGTCGAGGAGGTCCTCCGGACCATCGACGGCTACGTCGTCACGGCCAACATCAACAGCCGGGCGCAGTGCGTCATCGGCGGGGCCTCCCCGGCCGTCGAGGCGGCCGTGAAGGCGCTCCAGAAGAACGGCCACCACGCCATCCGCCTCCCGGTGAGCCACGCCTTCCACACCGAGATCGTGGCCCCGGCGGCCGGCCCGCTCCGGAAGGTCCTCGACCGGCTCCGGGTGTCGCCGCCGAAGCGGAAGCTCGTCGCGAACGTCACGGGAGGCCTCTACCCGGAGACGGTCGACGGCGTCAAGGAGATCCTCCAGCGACAGATCGCCTCGCCCGTCCAGTGGGTCCGCGGGCTCGAGACGCTCTGGGCCGAAGGGGCCCGCACGTTCGTGGAGGTGGGGCCCAAGCGCGCCCTCAAGGGATTCGTGGACGACGTCCTCGCGGGGCGCGAGGGGCTCGTCTCGCTCTTCACGAACGCCCCGAAGCCGGGCGACGTCGCCGCCCTGAACCACGCTCTCTGCGGCCTCTGGGCCGCCGGCCACGGGGCTCCCGCCGCCGGGCCCCCCGCGGTGGTCTCCACAGCGG
>DAOMFB010000375.1:0-3334 GCA_035429585.1 Thermoanaerobaculia bacterium | reverse complement strand
TCCATGAGGCCGAGGAGGGTGGGGGAGACGTCCTCCAGCGAGCCGTTCTCGCGGAGCCGGGCGCAGTCGGCCTCGGGGGGCGCGAGGGCGAGGAGGAGGGGGACGGGGCCGACGGTGTGGGCGGTGTAGGGCTCGTTCCGCTCGTCGTCCCACATCTTCTCGGCGTTCCCGTGGTCGGCCGTGACGATGGCGGCGCCCCCCTTGGCCTTCAAGGCGGCGAGGACGCGCCCGAGGCAGGCGTCGACCGCCTCGACGGACTTCTTCGCGGCCTCGAAGACGCCGGTGTGGCCGACCATGTCGCAGTTGGCGTAGTTGACGAGGATGAAGTCGAAGCGATCCGATGCGATCGCCGCGAGGAGCTTCTCCGTCACCTCGAAGGCCGACATCTCCGGCTTCAGGTCGTACGTGGCCACCTTCGGCGACGGGACCAGGATCCGCTCCTCCCCCGGGTAGACCTTCTCCTCGCCGCCGTTGAAGAAGAACGTCACGTGGGCGTACTTCTCCGTCTCGGCGACCCGGAGGTTGGTCATGTGGCGCGCCGCGAGGATCTGCGGGAAGGAGTTCCGGAGCGACTGCGGCGGGAAGGCGACCGGGAGGGGGAAGTCAGCCTGGTACTCGGTCATCGAGGTCAGCGTGAGCTTCGGGTGGACGCGGCGCGGGAAGCCCGGGAAGTCGGCCTCGAAGAAGGCCCTCGACAGCTCGCGCGGCCGGTCCGCGCGGAAGTTGAAGAAGACGGCGGCGTCGCCGTCGGCCACGATGCGGGGGGCGCCCCCTTCGGAGTCGCGGACGGAGATCGGCTCCATGAACTCGTCGGTCACGCTCCGGGCGTAGGCCGCCTCGACGGCGGCCGCGGCGCCGGAGTCGGCGACGACCTTCACGGCCTCCCCCTCGGTCAGGAGGCGGTACGCCTTCTCGACCCGTTCCCAGCGCTTGTCGCGGTCCATGGCGTAGTAGCGCCCGATGATCGAGCCGAGGCGCGCCGCGGGGTACCGTGAGAGGCGCTCCAGGAGCTCGCGGACGTTCACGACGCCGGAGGTGGGCGGCGTGTCGCGCCCGTCGAGGAACGCGTGGACCACGACGCGGGGGACCTTCTGCCGGCTCGCCAGGTCCAGGAGGGCGTAGAGGTGCTCCTGCAGCGAGTGGACCCCGCCGTGGGAGAGGAGGCCGAAGAAGTGGATCGTCCCGCTCCCGGCCTTCGCGGCCGCGCAGGCGCCGACGAGAGCCGGGGTCGTGAAGAAGTCGCCGTCCTTGATCGACTTCGAGATCCGGACGATGTCCTGGTAGACGACCCGTCCGGCCCCGAGGATGGTGTGCCCGACCTCGGAGTTCCCCATCTGCCCGTCGGGAAGGCCGACGCGCTCGCCCGACGTCTCGATCATCGTCCAGGGGCGCCCCGCGTAGAGGCCGTCGAGGGTCGGGGTCGTGGCCCGCGAGACGGCGTTGCCGGGGGAGTCGGGCGCGCGCCCGAAGCCGTCGAGGACGGCGAGAAGGACGGGGCGGGGACGGGCCATCGCGAACGACCTCCGACCCGGAGTGTAGCGGCTCCGGGCGGGCCGCTCTCGTATAGTCGGCCGATGCGCCGCGCCGCGGGGCTCGTCCTCCCGCTCCTCGCCCTGGCCGCCTGCTCGCGGTCCGGCGGGAAGGTGCCGGCCTCGTTCCCGAAGGCGCCCGTCGTCGTCGTCTCGATCGACACGCTCCGGTCGGATCACGTCCCGGCGTACGGGTACCGCGGCGTCGAGACGCCGGCCCTCGACGCCTTCCGGAAGGACGCCATCCTCTTCGAGAGGGCCTACACGCACGTCCCGCTGACGCTTCCCGCGCACGCCTCGCTCTTCACGGGGCTCCTCCCGGCCGGGCACGGCCTCCGCGACAACGCCGGCTACCGGCTGAAGGCGGGGGTCCCCACGCTGGCCGAGCTGCTGAAGAAGGCCGGCTACCGGACGGGGGCCGCCGTGTCCGCGGTCGTCCTCGGCGCCGGGACGGGCCTCTCGCGGGGCTTCGACTTCTACGAGGACTCCATCGAGCCGACCGAGCCGAATCAGCCGCAGAGCCGCGTGCAGCGAGCGGGCGACCGGACGGCGGCTCGTCTGGCGGAATGGATCGGCCGGGGAGGCGACGCGCCGATATTCGCTTTCCTCCACCTGTACGAGCCGCACGCTCCCTACGAGCCGAAGGAGCCGTTCCGGAGCCGCTACGCGAACCGCTACGACGGCGAAATCGCCACGGCCGACGCCATCCTCGGCGAGTTCGTCGCCTTCCTGAAAGGGAAGGGGCTGTACGACCGGGCGCTCGTGGTGATCCTCTCGGACCACGGCGAGGGACTGGGGGAGCACGGCGAGGCGGAGCACGGCGTCTTCGTCTACCGGAGCGACCTGCAGGTCCCGCTCCTCGTGAAGCTGCCGGGGAGCGGGGGCGCCTTCCCGCTCGCCGGCACGTCGGCCGCGGCGCCGGTCCAGATCAGCGACGTCTTCACGACGGTGGGGCTGGCCCTGGCGCTGCCCGGCTTCGCGCCGCCGGAAGGGACGGTCTCCCTCCTCGACGCCGCGGCGGGGAAGACGCCGCCCGACCGGCGCGTCTTCGCCGAGAGCCTCTACCCGCGCCTCCGGTTCGGGTGGAGCGACCTCGCGTCGCTCATCGACGGGAGCTGGCAGCTCATCGGAGCGCCGAAGGTGGAGTTCTACGACGTGGCGAAGGATCCGGGCGAGAAGAGCAACGTCGCGGCCGACAAGCCGGGCCCGTTCCGGTCGATGAGCATCGAGCTGGAGAAGCGGCGCGGCGCCTTCGAGGCGGCCGCTGCCGTGAGCGCCGAGGAGGCGAAGAAGCTGGCGTCGCTCGGCTACCTGACGGGAAGCGCGTCGGCGCCCAGGTGACCGCTCGCCCCCCCGAAGGAGGAGAGCGCCCTCCTCGCGGACCTCGACGAGCTGCGGGGGCGGGCCCTCGCGGGGCGGCCGGAAGAGGCGCTCGGCGCCATCCGCCGGATCCTCGAGAAGAACCCCCGGATGCTGGACGTCTGGGAGACGTACGCGCAGATCCTCCGGGACCGCGGACGCCTCGAGGAGGCCCTCGCCGCGCGCCGGAAGATGGTCGAGCTGTCGCCCCCCGAGGCGACGCTGCCGCTTCTGGGGGTGGCGAACCTCTGCCTCGACCTGGGCCGGACGGACGAGGCGATCCGGAACGCGTCGCTGGCCCGCGAGCGGGGGGACGAGGGGGCGAGCGAGGTCCTCGCGCGCGCCTACCTCGCGAAGGGAGACCTCGTCGCCGCCGAGGCGGCCGGTCGCGCGGCGGCCGAGGCGGGCCGGACCCGCATCCGGGGGCGGCTCGTTCTCGCGCGGAT
>DAOMFB010000374.1:0-3339 GCA_035429585.1 Thermoanaerobaculia bacterium | reverse complement strand
CCGCCGGCGGGGAGACGCGCTTCTCCGAGATGGCGGCGCGGCTGGCCGACGTGGAGGAGCGGCTCCTGACGGAGCAGGAGGAATCGGGACGCCTCCGGGAGGCCCTGCTCCGGAAGACGGCCGACTTCGAGAACCTGAAGCGCCGGACCGAGAAGGAGAAGACCGAGTTCTTCAAGTTCGCCCTCTCCGAGGTCTTCTCGGACCTCCTCGGCGTCCTCGACAACTTCGAGCGCGCGCTCCAGCACCTCTCGAACGGCGACGCCGCCGCGGGGACGGACGTCCACGTGGGCATCGAGATGATCTCCCGCCAGCTCTCCGAGGTCCTGAGGAAGTACGGCCTCGAGGAGGTCGCGGCGGTCGGGCTGCCGTTCGACCCGAACGTGCACGATGCCGTCCTGCGCGAGGAGAGCGGTGCGACGGCGCCGGGAACGGTCCTCGAGGTCCTGCAGAAGGGCTACTTCCTGAACAACCGCCTGCTGCGGCCGGCGAAGGTCAAGGTGGCGGCCGCGCCGGCGGCCGGAATCGGAGAGGACTGAATGGCCAAGGTCATCGGCATCGACCTCGGGACCACGAACTCCTGCGCCGCCGTCGTCGAGGTCGGCTCGCCCCAGGTCGTCCCGAACCGGGAAGGGGCGAGGACGACGCCGTCGATCGTCGGCTTCACCGAGGACGGCGAGCGCCTCGTCGGGCAGATCGCGAAGCGGCAGGCGATCACGAACCCGACCCAGACGATCTACGCCGTCAAGCGGCTCATCGGCCGGAAGTGGGAGGACCCGGAGGTCCGGCAGGCCAAGGAGCACCTCTCCTACCAGCTCGTCCCCGCGGCGAACGGCGACCTGAAGATCCGGGTGCGGGACCGCGACTACTCGCCGGAGGAGATCTCCGCGTTCATCCTCCGGGAGACGAAGGAGTTCTGCGAGGAGGCCCTCGGCGAGGAGATCAAGGAAGCCATCATCACCGTCCCCGCCTACTTCGACGACTCGCAGCGGCAGGCCACGCGCGACGCGGGGCGGATCGCGGGGCTCGAGGTCCTCCGGATCATCAACGAGCCGACGGCCGCCTCCCTCGCCTACGGGCTCGAGAAGCAGAAGAAGCAGGAGACGATCGCCGTCTACGACCTCGGCGGCGGCACCTTCGACATCTCGATCCTCCGGATCGACAACGGCATGTTCGAGGTCCTCTCGACCTCGGGCGACACGTTTCTCGGCGGCGAGGACTTCGACCGCGCCGTCATGGACTGGCTCCTCGCGGACTTCATCAAGCAGACCGGGATCGACCTCCGGCAGGACCGCCTCGCGCTCCAGCGCCTGAAGGAGGCCGCCGAGAAGGCGAAGTGCGAGCTGTCGAGCGCGCTCGAGACGACGATCGCCCTTCCGTTCATCGCGTCCGACGCTTCCGGACCGAAGCACATCAACAAGGTCCTGACCCGCGACCAGTTCGAGGCCCTCGTGACGGAGCTCGTCCAGCGCACCGAGGGGCCGTGCAAGAACGCCCTCGAGGCGGCCGGCCTGAAGCCGGACCAGATCGACAACATCATCCTCGTGGGCGGCCAGACGCGGACGCCGATGGTCCAGCGGATGGTGGAGACCATCTTCGGCAAGCCGCCGAACCGCTCCATCAACCCCGACGAGGTCGTGGCGGTCGGCGCCGCGATCCAGGCCGGCGTCCTCCGGGGCGAGATCAAGGACCTCGTCCTCCTCGACGTCACCCCCCTCTCGCTCGGGATCGAGACCCACGGCGGCATCTTCGTCAAGCTCATCGAGAGGAACTCGACGATCCCGACGAAGAACACGCAGATCTTCACGACCGTCGCGGACAACCAGACGACCGTCGAGGTCCACGTCCTCCAGGGGGAGCGCGAGATCGCCAAGGAGAACAAGTCCCTCGGGAAGTTCCAGCTCGTCGGCATCCCGGCGGCGGCCAAGGGCGTGCCGCAGATCGAGGTCACCTTCGCGATCGACTCCTCGGGCATCGTGAACGTCTCGGCGCGGGACCTCGCGACGGGGAAGGCCCAGGGGATCCAGATCAACCCGGCGGGCGGCCTGTCGCAGGACGAGATCGAGCGGATCATCTCGGAGGCGTCGGCGAACAAGGCGATCGACCAGAAGAAGAAGGAGCTCCGCCAGCTGAAGAACAAGCTGGAGGGGATGATCGCCGGGAACGACCGGATCTTCCGCGAGTTCGGCAACCTCCTTCAGGAGGACGAGCGCGAGCGGGTGGAGAAGACGCTCAACAACGCCCGCGAGGTGCTGACGGGCGCCGAGCGCGGGCCGATCGACGACGCCCTGATCGACATGAAGGGCGTCTCGAAGATCCTGACGCAGGCGATGCTCTACAAGCCCGAGAAGCGCGAGACGGAGAAGGGCGCCTAGGGGAGCGGACCAGGCTCCGCCCCGCCGCTAGAATCGCGCCGTGAGCGACGCGCCCCGCGACTTCTACGAGACCCTCGGCGTTCCGCGCGACGCGACGATCGAGGCGATCAAGTCCGCCTACCGGAAGGCCGCGCTCAAGTACCACCCGGACCGGAATCCGGGCAACCACGAGGCGGCGGAGCGCTTCCGCGAGGCGGCCGAGGCGTACGCGGTCCTCTCGGACGGGGAGAAGCGGGCCCGTTACGACCGCTTCGGCCCGGAAGGGGTCCGCGGCGCCGCCGGCGGCCCCGGCTTCGATCCCTCGAGCTTCGTCGACTTCGCCGACATCCTCGGCGATTTCTTCGGATTCGGCTTCGGCGGGGCGACCGTGCGGGGACGGCGGCGGCAGGGAGAGGACCTGCGCGCCGACGTCCGCCTCACGTTCGAGAAGGCGGCCTTCGGGACCGAGGTCTCGGTGCCGCTCTCGCGCCAGGAGGGGTGCGAGACGTGCGGCGGGCGCGGGGGGCGCGGCGGCGCGGCCGCGACGACCTGCGCGACCTGCCGCGGGCAGGGACAGCTCCAGTTCCGCCAGGGCTTCTTCGCCATGGCGCGCCCCTGTCCCGACTGCGAGGGGACGGGGGAGCGCGTCAAGGACCCCTGCCCGGACTGCCGCGGCGAGGGTCGCGTCCTCCGGCAGCGGACGCTGACGATCCAGGTGCCCGCCGGCGTCGACGACGGCGCCCGGCTCCGGCTCGCCGGGGAGGGAAACCGGGGCCGGTCGGGGGGGCGCGCCGGCGACCTCTACGTCGTCGTCTCCGTGGCGCCGCACGACGTCTTCCGGCGCGACGGGACCGACGTCGTGCTGACGTGGGCCGTGCCGTTCCACGTGGCCGCGCTCGGCGGGTCCGTGACGGTGCCGACGCTGGAAGGCGAGGCCACCTTCGACGTGCCGGCCGGTACCGCGGCGCGCCGGGTCTTCTTGCTGAAG
>DAOMFB010000373.1:0-3342 GCA_035429585.1 Thermoanaerobaculia bacterium | reverse complement strand
GTCGCAAGGCCGGCCCACCGGTGCCCGGCCAGCAGGCGGGCTGCGAGAAGGGACAGTTCGCTCGGCACGGTGCCTCCCACCGCGCGCTACTTCGCGCCGTCCCTCGCCGCCATGAACCGGACGAGGTCGATCACCCGGCACGAGTAGCCCCACTCGTTGTCGTACCAGGAGACGACCTTGAAGAAGCGCTTCTCGCCCTTCAGGTTGTTCTGGAGCGTCGCGAGCGAGTCGTAGATCGAGGAGCGGGGATCGTGGATGAAGTCGGTGGAGACGACTTCCTCGTCCGAGTAGCCGAGGATCCCCTTCAGGTAGGTCTCGCTGGCCTTCTTCATCAGGCCGTCGATCTCCTCGATGGAGCTCTCCCTGACCGAACGGAACGTGAGGTCCACCACGGAGACGTTCGGCGTCGGCACGCGGAAGGACATTCCGGTGAGCTTCCCCTTCGTCGCCGGCAGCACCTCGCCGACGGCCTTCGCGGCGCCGGTCGAGGACGGAATGATGTTGATGGCCGCCGCGCGGCCGCCGCGCCAGTCCTTCTTCGAGGGCCCGTCCACCGTCTTCTGGGTCGCGGTGTAGCTGTGGATCGTGGTCATCAGGCCGGTCTCGATCCCGATGCCTTCCTTCAGGATCACATGCACCACCGGCGCGAGGCAGTTCGTCGTGCACGAGGCGTTCGACACGACGTGATGCGTCGAGGGGTCGTACTCCCCCTCGTTCACGCCCATCAGCAGCGTCTTGACGCCGCCCTTGCCGGGCGCCGAAATGATGACCTTCTTCGCCCCGGCGGCGAGGTGGCCCTTCGCCTTCTCGGCGTCGGTGAAGAGCCCGGTCGACTCGATCACGTAGTCCGCCCCGAGCGCCTTCCAGGGAAGCTGGCTCGGGTCCTTGGTCGCCATGAGGCAGCGCACCTCGTCGCCGCCCACCACGATGACGTCGTTGCTCTCGAGCGAGGAAGCACTCTTCTTCGTCGAGATCGGGTGCTTGAAGCGCCCGTGCACCGAGTCGTACTTGAGCTGATACGCGAAGTAATCGGCGTCGGTGGAGACGTCCACGACACCCACGACGTCGATCTCCTTGCCGAGCAGGCCCCGGTCGCACAGGGCCTGGAAGACCAGGCGGCCGATTCGCCCGAAGCCATTGATGCCAACGCGGATTGCCATTCTCGTGCCTCCTTCCGGCCGTGACGGAGTTTAGCGTTCACGGGTCCCCGGGCGGCGCCTCGCCCACGTTGAGGCCCATCGTGCCGAGCAGCCGGTCCTCGTACCGGGTCCGGACGAAGCCGGCCCGGCGCATCAGCTCCTCGACGCCCTTCTGGGCCGGGAAATTCCGGAGCGACTCCGGGATGTAGAGATACGTGTCGGCGTCTCCGTGAAAGAGGAGGCCCATGACCGGCATCACCGTGTGGAGAAAGAGTCCGTAGAGCCTCGCGGCCAGGGGGTTCGACGGCTTCCCGAAGTCGAGGACGACGAGACGTCCCCCGGGCGCGAGAACGCGACGCATCTCCGAGAGGGCGCGCGGCAGGTCGGCGACGTTCCGGAGGCCGTAGCCGACGGTGATCGCGTCGAAGCTGCCGTCGCGCCACGGGAGCCGGAGGGCGTCGGCCTGCACGAACCGGCTCCGATGCCCACCCTCCCGGCAGCGCCTCCGGGCGACGCGGAGCATCGGCAGGGTGAAGTCGGCCCCCGTCACGCCGGCTCCGGAGCGCGCTTCCTCGGCGAGGAAGGCCAGGTCGCCGGTCCCGCAGCAGAGGTCGAGGACCCGGAGGGGGCCGTCGCGCCCCTCGAAGGCCATCCGGACCGTGTCCCGCTTCCACCTCCGGTGGAGGCCGGCCGACATCAGATCGTTGATCAGGTCGTAGCGCCCCGCGAGGAGGGAGAACATCTCCCGGACCCTGGGGGCCCTCTGGTCGCCTTCGGAGAGGAACCGGTTGCCCACGGGCGGATTCTAGGGGTCTCTTCCGGCCCGCCGCGCGATAGGATTCGGGCGCAGGGCCATGGAGACGAAACCGCCGCATCCGGGAGAGGTCCTCGAAGAGAGGTTCCTGGGACCGCTCGGCGTGACGCACGCGGCGCTCGCGCGGCACCTCCGCGTCTCGGAGAAGACGATCCTCGAGATCGTGCACGGACGGCGCGGCGTGACGCCGCGGACGGCCTGGCTCTTCGCGCAGGCGTTCGGGACGGACCCCGAATACTGGATGCAGCTCCAGGCCTCGTGGTCGCTCGCGAAGGCGGCGCCGCGACGGCAGGTGGCGCGGCTCGAGAAGAGCGTGGCGCAGCTGCCCCTGCTGCCTCTCGGGCCGCGCAGCTGACGGACGAGCCGGCGGGTTAGCATCGCGGCATGGGCCGCGTCGGTTCCGCTCTCGTTCTCGCGGGCGCGATCGCCGTCGGGGGCGGGCTCGGCGCGGAGCCGGTTCCCGAGGCGCCGCCGGACGAGGCGGTGGCGGCCCGGTACGCGCGGCTCGCCCTCGATTGCGTCCACCGCGAGTACCCGAACAAGATCGCGCACGTCCTGAACGGCGACGAGGACGTCCTCCCCCCGCGGAAACTGACGCCGGCGTTCTTCGGCTGCTACGACTGGCACTCCTCGGTGCACGGGCACTGGCTTCTCGCGCGGTTCGCCCGGAGCTACCCGGCCTCGCCGCTGGCGGCCGACGCGCGCCGGGCGCTCGGGCGGAGCCTGACGGCGGAGAACGTCCGCGGGGAGGTCGCCTACCTGACCGGCCGGGGACGTGCCACCTTCGAGCGTCCGTACGGCCTCGCCTGGCTGCTCCAGCTCGCGGCGGAGCTTCGCGAGTGGGACGACCCGCAGGCACGGTCGTGGTCCGCGAGCCTCGAGCCGCTGGAGCGGGCCGCGGCGGCGCAGCTCTTCTCGTGGATCCCCAGGCTGGCCTACCCGATCCGCGAGGGGGAGCACCCGCAGACGGCGTTCGCCTTCGCCCTGGTGCTCGACTGGGCCCGGGGCGCCGGGGAGACCGCGAAGGCCTCCGCGCTCAGGCGCCGCATCGAGGAGCTCTACGGGGCCGACCGGGGCTGCCCGATCGCGTGGGAGCCCTCGGGGCAGGATTTTCTGTCGCCGTGCCTCGGCGAAGCCGACCTGATGCGACGGGTGCTGCCGCCCGCCGACTACGCCGCCTGGCTCTCCGGCTTCCTCCCGGGAGTTCCCCGCGACGGAACGGACACGTGGCTGACTCCCGGCGTCACGACCGACGCGTCGGACGGAAAGCTGGCGCACCTCGGCGGGTTGAACCTGAGTCGCGCCTGGATGCTCCAGGGGACCGCGGCCGGGCGCCCGCCGGGAGACCCCCGGGTCCCCGCGCTCGGGGGGGCCTCGACGAGGCACCTG
>DAOMFB010000372.1:0-3344 GCA_035429585.1 Thermoanaerobaculia bacterium | reverse complement strand
CCCCCGACGAGGTCGGCCGGGCCGGGCGCCGCCTCCACCGCTCCGCCCGGGGCCCCCGCCGTCCCGGCTGCGACGCCGAGGGCAAGGGCGGCGAGGAGCGCGAGGCCCCTCCCCCGCCCCCTCATCGCAGCATCATCCAGAGGTACGAGTACTCGAGCGCCGTGATCGTCGCCGTCTGGCGGTTGACGGCGCCGCTGCCGTGGCCCCCCTCGGTGTTCTCGAAGTAGTAGACGGGGTGCCCCTGCGCCTCCATCTTCGCCACCATCTTCCGCGCGTGGGCCGGGTGGACCCGGTCGTCGCGCGTGTTGGTCCAGTAGAACGGCGTGGGGTACTTCGCGTCCGGCTTCAGCAGCTCGTAGGGAGACCAGGTCCGGATGAAGGCCCAGTCCTCGGGCTTGTCCGGATCGCCGTACTCCGCCATCCAGCTCGCGCCGGCCAGGAGATGGCTGAACCGCTTCATGTCGGCCAGCGGCACCTGCGCGACGACGGCGTGGAACAGGTCGGGATAGAGGGTGAAGGTGCCGCCGACGAGGAGCCCGCCCTGCGAGCCCCCCATGATCCCGAGGTGGCGCGCCGAGGTGATCTTCCGCGCGACGAGGTCCCGGGCCACCGCCGCGAAGTCCTCGAAGTTGTGGATGTGCCGCTCCCGCACGGCGGCGTTGTGCCAGGCGGGGCCGAACTCCCCGCCGCCGCGGATGTTCGCGAGGACGTAGACGCCCCCGCGGGCGAGCCACGCCGACCCGACGACGCCGCTGTACCTCGGGACCTCCGAGACCTCGAAGCCGCCGTAGCCGTAGAGGAGCGTCGGGGCCTTCCCGTCGGCCACGAAGCCCTTCGGCGTCACGAGGAAGTACGGGATCTTCGTTCCGTCCTTCGAGACGGCCTCGAGCTGCTGCCCGTTCATTCCCGCCGCGTCGAAGAAGGCGGGCATCGACTTGACCTTCGCGGCCTCCCCGCCCCCCGCCGATAGCCAGAGCGACGTGGGCGTCGTGAAGTCCTGATACACGAAGAAGAACGTGTTCGTCTGGTCGTCCGTGGCCGAGAACGACGTCGTGCCGAGACCCGGCGTCGGCATCTCCGTCGTCTTCCACGAGCCGTCCTCGAGCGCGACCGACATCACGCGGCTCCTGACGTTGTCGAGCGTCCCGACCAGGACCCGGTCGCGCGTCCGCGCGACGGCGGCGAGGGAGACCCTCTCGGACGGCTCGAAGAGGACGTCGTACCGCCGGGCGCCCTTGAGGAGGTCGTCGACCGGCGCGGCGAGGAGGGAGCCCGCCCGGTAGGTCTTCCCGCCGACCGTCCAGTCGCTCCGCAGCGAGAAGAGGAGCCGGTCCCGAAAGAACTCCCGCAGCTGGGAGTCCTCGGGGAGGTCCAGCTTCACGAGCCGGTCGCCGAGGACGAGGAACGACTCGTGGCGGTAGAACGCCGGCGTCCGGGTCACGACGTCGTAGCGTCCGTCGCTCAGGATCTCGGTGTGGCCGGCGACCGACATGTCGGACGTCTTCCCCTCGTAGACCGTCCGCGCCTCCGCGAGGGGGGTCCCGCGCTTCCAGAGCTTGACGATCCGCGGATAGCCCGAGGTCGTGAGGGACCCCGGCCCGAAGTCCGTCCCGACCCAGAGCGTGTTCTCGTCCCGCCAGGAGACGCGGGACTTGGCCTCGGGGAGCGAGAAGCCTCCGGCGACGAACTGCTTCGCGGCGGCGTCGAACTCCCGGCGGACGGAGGCGTCGGAGCCGCCGACCGAGAGGCTGACCATGCAGCGGACGTAAGCCGGCGCGAGACAGGTCGCCCCCTGGAAGACCCAGGACTTCCCCTCCGCCTTCGCGAGCGCGTCGACGTCGAGGACGGTCTCCCACTGCGGCGTCGCCGTCCGGTACGACGCGAGCGACGTCCGCCGCCAGATCCCCCGCTCGTGCGCGTCGTCCTTCCAGAAGTTGTAGACGGTCTCCCCGCGGAGGCTCGGGAACGGGATCTTCTCCTTCGAGTCGAGGATCTCGAGCGTCCGCGTGAAGACGGGCCTGTACTCGGGGCGGGCCTCGAGGAGCGCCGTCGTCTTCGCGTTCTGCTGCTTCACCCAGGCCAGGGCCTTCTCCCCCTGGACCTCCTCCAGCCACGCGAACGGGTCGTCGGCCGGCTGTGCTCCGGCCGTGGCGGCCGCTCCGGCCGCGACGAAAAGGACGGCTGCCGCCGAGACCAGACTCCGGAATCCCCTCATCTCGCCTCCTCCTCTCGCAGAGGCCGATGATAGGGCGTCTGCGGGGGGCGGGACGGGGCGGCGCGGGGTAAAGACTGGAGCCGAAGCCCGGACTTGAACCGGGGACCTACTGATTACGAATCAGTTGCTCTACCAACTGAGCTACTTCGGCTCGACCGAAGGGAGGCGGAATATAGCGAAGGATCACGGGTCCGTCCAGGGGAGGTGCGGGAAGGCGAGGGGCCCGATCTTCCGCTCCAGCTCGTAGACGACGTTCTCGCGCGCGTCGAGGGAGCGCTCCGTCAGCTCGCGCCGGACGGCCGCGTCGGGGATCCGCCGGATGGCGGCCTCGATCTCATCGAAGAGGGGCCAGGTCAGGGCGTGGAGGACCTCGTGGAACGCGTGCCGCCGGAGGGCCGCCGTGGTCTCCCGCGCGACGACCTCGGCGTCGAAGGTGATGAGCCAGACCTTCCGGTCCTCGGTCCCGCGGTAGGAGCGCTCGATGTCGAGGAGCCCGGCGTGCTCCCCCGCGGGGGCCGGCGAGACGACGAACTCGAGATCCAGCTTGAGCCGCCGCTTGACGTACCCGACCGCCCGCCGAACCCGCTCGGCCTCGCGCTGCTTGAGCGACCTTTTCATCGCCCCTCTCCGGGGACGCGTATTCTGCCGGAGCGGAAAGCCGATTACCGCGAAATCTCGGAAGACCATAAGATCCGCCGGATGAGTCGTTTGGCGAAGGACGCCTCCGGGCCGAAGCCCTACGGGGACGGGCCCCGGGCGGCGGTCGGGGCCGCGGGCTGGCCCGCCGCGGCCGCGCTCGCGGGGGTCTTTCTCCTCGCCGTCGCCCTCCGCCTCGCCGTCTCCGGCGACCTCTCGGCGCTCCCCCTCTGGGCGAGCCCGCAGCTCGACGCACGAGAGAACCTGGTCTGGGCGACCGCCCTCGCCGCGGGCGACTTCCGATGGCCGTCACCTCCGACGCACGGGCCGACGTACCCCTACTTCCTCGCCGGGCTCCTCAAGCTCTCCGGCGGCTCGCTCCCGGCCGTCCGCGCGGCGCAGGCGTCGCGCCACCCGCTGACGACCGCGAGCCGATCCTGCGCACCGTCGGCCTGCGCATCGTGAGCAGCCGGGCGCCCCGATTCGCGCAGTT
>DAOMFB010000371.1:621-3345 GCA_035429585.1 Thermoanaerobaculia bacterium | reverse complement strand
AACCGGGCCGCCGACCGCAAGCTCCTCCTCGAGAGCTACTTCGCTCCCGATCCCGTCCCGGCGTCGGTGGAGCGCCGGCTCGCTCTCTTCCGCCGGCGGATCGTCTTCTGGGACGACCTGAAGGCCCGGCTCCGGCCCTGGCGGCGGCGGGGGGGCGCCTGACCTATCCTTCGCGAGACGAGACGCTTAGGGGGTAAACCGGAAGCCGCTGCGGAGCGTCCTCAGGAGTGTGGGTGAATCGGGTCTCGCGCGCGTTCTCGAGTTTTCGGCCTCCGGCGGAGGCCGTCCGGAGTGTGCGTTGACGAAGGCGCCGCGGCCGGAGGTCGACCCGCAGCCCGACCGGAGGGACCTCGAGCAGGCCGAGATCGCGAGGATCCTCGCCGGCGAGACGGACCGGTTCGAGTACTTCGTCCGGACGTACCAGAAGCGGATCTTCCGGCTGGCCTACACGCTCCTCCGCGACCCGGCCGAGGCGGACGCCCTGACGCAGGACGTCTTCGTGAAGGCGTACCGGGCCCTCGCCGACTTCAAGGGCGGGGCGGCGTTCGAGACCTGGATCACCCGCATCGCCATCAACGCGGTGCGCGACCTCGTCCGGCGCCGCAAGCCGGTCGTGGCGTTCGGCGACCTCCGGGGCGACGGCGAGGAGGACGGCCCGGAGCTGCCGGCCCGGCTCGACCCGGCGGACGGCACGTCGCCCGAGAGGGACCTGTTGTCCCGCGAGATCCGGCGACGGATCGCGGCGGCGCTCGTCGCGCTCTCGCCCCGCCAGCGGGCCGTCTTCGTGATGAAGCACTACGAGGAGCGCTCGATCGCCGAGATCGCGGCGGCGACGGGGCTCGACGACGGGACGATCAAGTCCCACCTCTTCCGAGCGGCCCGCAAGCTGCGCGAGCAGCTGGAGGACCTCCGATGACGAACGAAGAGAACCGCCACCTCACGCCCGACGAAATCGCGGAGATCGTCTTTCCCGCGGGCGACCGCCCCGCGCCGGTCCCGGCCCATCTCGCCGTCTGCGCGCCGTGCCGGGCGAGCGTGGCGCGGCTCACGGAGGGATGGCTCGGGGACCGCCTCGAGGTCGAACGGGCCGTCGACGAGTTGCCGGAGGCGTTCTGGGAAGGCCAGCGCGCCGCCGTCCTCCGCGAGATCGACCGGATGCCGGCGACCGGGCCGCTCTCGGCGGGCGCCTTCCGCCCCTTCCCCGCGGCCCGGACGAGGGCGTTCTTCCGTCACCCCGTCCTCGCGCTCTCCGGGCTCGCCGCGGCACTGGCCGTCGTTGCGGTGGTCTCCGTGCACCGCGCCGCGGGGCCCGCAGCCGGCGGATCGGCGTCGAGTGCGATGGCGACGCCGGTCGTGGCGGCCGCTCCCTCGGGCGATCAGGCCGACGACGAGCTCCTCCTCTCCATCGACCGGATCCTGCGGGAGGAGCCGGCATACACTTCCCTCGTTCCCGACGAGACGACCTGAGGAGCTTGCGATGCGCGTCCGCTTCCTCTCCCTTTCCCTCCTCGCGGCGGCCCTCCTCGCCTGGGGCGCCGCCCGCGCCCAGACGCCCGAGATGCCGCCCGGGAAGTGGTGGAAGCGTCCGGCGGTGGTCCAGGCGCTGGCCCTGACGCCGGAGCAGCAGGAGAAACTGGACCAGATCTTCGCGAAGGGCCGGCGCGACTTCGTCGACCTGAAAGCCGACGTCGAGAAGAAGCAGCTCGACGTCGAGGAGCTGATGGCGAAGAAGGACAGCGACCCGAAGAAGGTCGGGGCCGCCATCGACGCCGTGGAGCAGTCCCGGGCCCGGCTCCGGAAGGCGACGGCGATGATGATCCTCGAGATGCGAGGCGTCCTCACCGAGGCGCAGTGGAAGCAGGTCGTCGAGCGCCGCGAGCAGTGGCGCAGCGAGCGCCGCGACGAGATGCGCGAGTCGATGCGCGGCGGACCGGGCCCGCGCCGCCCCGTGGAGGGCGGCGGACCCCCGCCGCCTCCGGCGGCCCGGCCCTCCGACGTGCCGAAGGAGTAGGGGGCGGCGTCAGGGCGCCGGCGCGCCGAGGGCCTTCGGCGCCCCGCCGCGTCCGGGCGAGACGGTCAGCGCGAGGAGCGCCAGGAGCGGCGGCAACGCCACGAAGAAGGCGTAGGGGATCGCCGTCGACCCCGCCGCCTGGAGCCTCACCTGCAGGGCCGAGGCGGCCCCGATCAGCAGGGTCGCCGGGACGAGCCGCAGCGGCTTCCACCGGGCGAAGACGACGAGGGCGAGGGCGAGGAACCCGCGGCCGGCGGTCATCCCCTCGACGAACGTCGGCGACACCGTGACGACGAGGAGGGCGCCGGCGAGGCCGGCCGTCGCTCCCGCGAAGAAAGAGGCCCCCGCCCGGACGGCGACGACGGAGAGCCCCTGCGCGTGCAGCGCCTCGGGGTTCTCTCCCGCCGCGGCGAGACGGAGCCCGGGGCGCGTGAGCCGGAGGCCGGCATGGACGAGGACGGGGAGGGCGAAGCCCGCCCAGACCGCGGGCGCGAGCCCGAGCGCCCCGCCCGCGAGCCGCGGCACCTCGAGCACCGCCCCCGTGGCGCCGGCGAGGAGGCGGTAGCCGAAGGCGGTCCCGCCGAAGGCGACGACGTTCCACGCGGTGCCGACGAGGATCGGGTCGGCGCGCCCCGCGACGGCGACCGTCGCGAAGGCGGCCCCGCCGATCAGGCCGCCCGCCAGCCCGCCGAGGAGCGCGACGGCGGGGCTCC
>DAOMFB010000371.1:0-608 GCA_035429585.1 Thermoanaerobaculia bacterium | reverse complement strand
GCCGGCGACGAAGGCGGCGAAGGCGCCGATGAGCATCGTCCCTTCGACGCCGATCTGGATCGAGCCCGCGCGCTCGAGCACCAGCTCTCCCGTGGCGGCGAGGAGGAGCGGCGCCGAGAAGAGGAGCGCGATTTCGAGGGACCCGCTCATCCGGCGTCCCTCGAGAGCCGGCTGCGCGCCAGGAGGACCGCGAGGACCAGGAGGCCCGGCACGACCGTGGCGAGGGCGGCCGGCACGCCCGTGTCCCGCTGCAGGGCGCTCGACCCCGCGCCGAGGGCGGCGAAGAAGAGGGCCGCCGCCGTCGCGCCGCCCGCGCCCGAGCCGCCGAGGAGCGCCGCCGCGATGCCGAGGTACCCGACCCCGCCTCCGAACGGATCGAAGAGCCTTCCGGTCACCGCGGCGACCTCGAAGCCCCCGGCGAGGCCGGCGAGGGCTGCCGAGCCGAGGAACGCCCCGGCCCGCAGGCGAACGTCGTCGAGGCCGATCGCGCGGGCCGCGGCCGGCGCGGCGCCCGCGGCGCGGAGCTTCAGGCCGGCCGGGGTCCGGAGGAGGAAGACGCCGGTCCCCGTGGCGAGGAGGAGGGCGGCGGGGAAGGCCGACGTCGTACG
>DAOMFB010000370.1:0-3360 GCA_035429585.1 Thermoanaerobaculia bacterium | reverse complement strand
ACATGCTCCTCGTCGCGATGCGCCTCGTCTGAAGGCCGCCATGAAAGCGCACTGTCTTCCCTCCATCCGCCTCTACCTCGCCGTGACGCTCCTTCTCGGGTTCGGCTACCCGGCGGCCGTCTGGGGCGTGGGTCGGCTGGCCTTCCCGGAGGAAGCCGGCGGGAGCTTTCTCCGGCGCGGGGGATCGACGGTCGGCTCTTCGCTGATCGGCCAGACGTTCTCCTCTCCGAAGCTCTTTCACGGGCGCCCGTCCGCCGCGGGAGAGACGGGCTACGACGCGACGGCGTCGGGCGGCACGAATCTCGGCCCCACTTCCCGGAAGCTCGCCGACGCCGTCCGGAACGCCGTGAAGTCCGTGAGCGACGGCGAGGGCGTCACGGGATCCGTCCCGGCCGACGCCGTCACGTCGTCCGGCTCGGGCCTGGATCCGCACGTCTCGCCGGATTACGCCCGCCTGCAGGTCCCCCGCGTCGCCCGGCAGACCGGCGTTCCGCCCGCCGACCTCGACGCCCTGATCGCGCGCCGGACCGAAGGCCGGTTCCTGGGGGTCTGGGGCGAACGCCGGGTCAACGTCCTCCTCCTGAACCTCGACCTCGAGAAGCGCCTCGGGGCGGGCGGCGCTGCCGCCCGATAATGACCGGGTGAGAGGGGACCCTCCCGAGCGACCCGATCCGGAGGCTTTTCTCCGCCTCATCGCGCGGGAGGAGAGGCGGGGACGCCTGAAGGTCTACCTCGGGCAGGCGGCCGGCGTCGGGAAGACCTACCGGATGCTCGACGACGCGCACGCCATGCGCGCGCGCGGAATCGACGTCGTCATCGGCCTCGTCGAGACGCACGGCCGGCAGGAGACGGCCGACCGGATCGGCGACCTCGAGGTCGTCCCGCGGCGAACCGTCGAATACAAGGGAACGACCCTCGAGGAGATGGACCTCGCCACCCTCCTCGCGCGAAGACCCGAAGTGGCGGTCGTGGACGAGCTGCCGCACACGAACGCCCCCGGGGGGAAGAACGAGAAGCGGTGGCAGGACGTCGAGGACCTCCTCGGGGCCGGGATCTCGGTCCTGACGACCGTCAACGTCCAGCACCTCGAAGGCGTGCAGGACGTCGTCAAGTCGGCCACGGGGCTCGAGGTGCGCGAGAGGGTGCCGGACCGGATCGTCCGGGAGGCCGACGCCGTCGTGAACGTCGACCTCCCCGTCTCCGAGCTCAGGGACCGGCTGAAGCAGGGAAAGATCTACCCGCCGGTGCAGGCGGCCTCGGCCCTCGAGAACTTCTTCCGGGAGGAGAACCTCCGCTCCCTGCGGGAACTGGCGCTCCGCGAAACGGCCGAGAAGGTGGAAGGGGAGCGGACGGAGACGGCCGGCGCGGCCACGGCGCCGGCCGGCATCCGCGTCGCCGTCGCCCTGCCGTTCGACCCCGCCGTGGCCAAGGCGCTCATCCTCCGCGGCTCACGGCTCGCGGGACGGATGAACACCCGCTGGTACGCCCTCTACGTCCGGAGGAAGCGCGACCTTCCGGAGAACATGTCGGCGGCGCAGCACCGGGCCCTCGTGGAGAACATCAACCTCGCGATGGCGCTCGGGGCGACGGTGGTCTACCGGGAGTCGGAGGACGTGGCCGGGGCGATCCTGGAGTTCGTCCGGTCCGAGAAGGTGCGGACCCTCGTCCTGGGGCGACCCGGCCGGACGGGGCTCCTCGGACGGGTCACGCCGGGGATCGTCCACCGGGTTCTCGAAGGGGCCGAGGGGATCGACGTGGTCGTCGCCGACCTGAACCCGGAGGGTCCGGGCTGACCCGCCGCTGTCTCCCCTTGATTTCCGGCCGGAGGGTTCCTAGGTTCTAGGAGGGACGGCCGCCGGCCGGCGGCCCAGGTGACTTACGAACGTTCCGGTTCGTCGCCTCCGGACGGGCGCCCCGGCAGGAGGGTCGTATGTCCGTCTCCGACCGGCTGGTCCATTACCTCGAGCAGCAGCACGTCCCCTTCGTCACCATTCCCCACGCCCGGGCCTACACGGCGCAGGAGATCGCCGCCTCGATCCACGTCCCCGGCCAGGAGGTGGCCAAGACGGTCATCGTCCAGGCCGACGGCAAGCTCTACATGGCGGTGATGCCGGCGACCCGCCGGGCGGACCTGGTCCTCCTCAAGAAGGCCCTCGGGGTCAAGAAGATCCGGCTCGCCACCGAGGAGGAGTTCGAGGGGATCTTCCCGGAGTGCGAGGTCGGCGCCATGCCCCCCTTCGGGAACCTCTACCGGATCCCCGTCGTGGTGGACGAGTCGCTGAAGAAGGACCGGGAGATCGTCTTCAACGCCGGGAGCCACACCGAGACCGTGAAGATGGGCTTCGACGAGTTCGTCGAGCTGGTGAAGCCGATCTTCGCCGCCTTCACGGAGAGGAGCGTCTGACCGTGGCGGTCACCGTCCGGAAGATCCTCCTCTGGCGGCGCGAAGCCGTCGACGCCCCGGGCGTCGGCGCCGAGACCCTCGAGCCGTTCGCGAAGGCCGGGGCCTCGCTGAAGCTGGTGATGGGCTACCGGATCCACGACGGCCGGGCCGCCGTCGAGATCTGGCCGGTGGCCGGGAAGAAGGTGACGGCCGCCGCCCGGGCGACCGGGCTCGCGGAGGCGGCGACTCCGGCGCTCCTCGTGGAAGGGGACGACCGGCCGGGGCTCGGGCACGCGTTCGCCCGCGCCGTCGCCGACGCCGGCATCAACCTCTCCTTCCTGGTCGCGCAGGTCGTGGGGCGGAGGTTCTCGGCCGTCTTCGGCTTCGGTACGGCGGCCGACGCGAAGGCCGCCGCCGCGATCCTCCGGAAGGCCGGGAGAGCTCCGAGAAAGGGGCGCTGAGGCGCCCGTCCCGCGTCAGGCCGTCCCGAGGGCCTTCCGGGGGGAGCGCGAGGCGGCGCACTCCTCGACGAGGCGGAGCAGCGCGTCGACGTCCGTCGACTTGTCGAGGCACCGGTCCGCCCCCGCCTCGAAGCAGCGCATCCGGAACGGGCCGAGCACCTCGTTCGTCATGACGACGACCACCGTCCACGGCCAGACCCTCTTCACGTAGCGGATGACGTCGAGCCCGCTCCCGTCCGGGAGCCTGAAGTCCGTGACGACGAGGTCCGGCGCGCCGTCGTAGAAGGCGCGCCGCGCGGCGGCGACGTTCCACGCCTGCGGGAGGAGCTCCACCCCGGGGACGGATCCCAGGAGGTCCAGCAAACGCGAGCCCGCCACGGCCGAATCGTCCACCACGAGGACGCGAAGATGCTCGGTCGGGCTCATCATCCCTCGAAAGAAAATTGAAGGGCCGGGACGGGCGCGCGGGGTTGCGACATGACGGCCCGAAGCTAGGCGCCGGACCGGGGCGGCGCC
>DAOMFB010000369.1:0-3369 GCA_035429585.1 Thermoanaerobaculia bacterium | reverse complement strand
GCCGGCCAGAGCGTCCAGCGCGAGCCGTTCCAGTTCGTTGCTCGACAAGCCAATCTGCAATTGCCCATCGACCACTGCGATCGTGGCGGGTATCGCGCCGCCGGCGCGAACGGCCCGCTCCATCGCGCGCGCGGACCTCTCCGGCGGCTAGGCGCGGTCCTGGATCGGCATCCGGTCCCGCATCGGGGCCGGACGCACGAGGTGCCACGCCGCGTTCCAGAGCTCGGCCTTCGCCCAGCGGACGAGGCCGTGGCCGAGCATCACCCAGACGCTCGACCGGACCGAGAAGCCGACGATGCCGGGCCGGCGCCCCGCGTTGTGGTTCCCGTAGACGCCGAGGGCCAGCTTCCGCCGGGCGAGGGAGACGAGCCGGCGCTGGTAGAAGCGCATCGGGTAGAAGGCCACCTCGGAGTGATCCTGGTAGAAGGGGGGGACGAGGAGCCGGTCGGCCGACCACCGGTAGACCGGGATCACCGCGGCCAGGTAGTAGAGGGCGGTGTCGATCAGGAACGCCGTCGTCATCGTGTCGTAGTCGCCCATCAGCCAGTACTTGTCCTGGTAGATGGCGCCGAAGAAGAAGCGGAAGAACCGCGCGTAGCGCCCGTTGTGGCGCGCCACCTCCCCGCGGAACTCCTCGCGCGGCGTCGTGCTCCGGCGGCGGATCAGCTCGAGGGTCCAGCTGACGGAGAAGGTCATCTGGTCGAGCCCCGGGCTGTAGAAGGGGTCGAGGAATCCGGCCGCGTCGCCGACGAGCGACCAGCCGTCCCCCGCCACGCGCTCGCAGAGGTAGGGGAGGTGGCCGTAGAAGCGGGCGTCGCCGGGGACGATCGACGCGTGCTCGAGAAGCTCCTTCGTGATCGGGTTGCCGCCGAGGAAGCGGAGGAGCCGCTCCTCGGGCGAGTCCCCCGGCGGGTCGACGAGCCGCTTGTCCCAGACGAGGCCGACGCTCGTCTCGCCGCCGCGGAGCGGGATGAGCCAGATCCAGTAGCCGAGGCCGACGACGTGGTTCGTGGCCAGCCGGCGCGGCGCGATGACGGAGCGGACGAACGGGTCGGCCGGGTCCGTGCCGGCCACCTCGACGCCGTCCAGGTCCTTCACCCCGCGGAAGCGCGCCCAGAGGGAGGCCGTCGGGTGCGCGTCGAGCGGCCGGAGGAGCCCCTTCCGCCGGGCGATCGTCGCCGCGCGCCCGGTGGCGTCCACGACCCAGCCGGCTGCCACCTCGATCCGCTCCCCGTCGCGCTCCACGACGACGACGTTCTCCGCGGCGCCCGTCTCCTCCGCGAGCCGGACCTCGGCCGCCCGCGCCGGCCGCCAGACCACCGCCCCTTCGGCCGCCGCGAGCGAGAGGACGTGCTCGTCGAGGAGCGACCGGTCGAGCTGGAAGGACGGCGTCCGGGAGAGCTGTGCCGGCCCGACCTCGCTCGCCTCGCGGAGGCACGTCACGTCGCCGCGCCAGAACCAGTAGCGGAACCCCTGCTTGGTGATCTGCTCCCGCGCCAGGTAGTCGGTGAGCTTCAGGACGCGGGTCAGGAAGTAGGCCGAGATCTCGACCGTCGACTCCCCCACCTTCCGGTCGAACGCCGTCTCCCGCTCGAGGACGAGGACCGTCAGGCCGGGGAGCCGGCGCCGGAGCAGGACCGCCGTCGAGGCGCCGGCGATGGCCCCGCCGAGCACCACGACGTCGAATCGGAGCGGCCCGCCCGTCCTCCCGTCGCGCATCGGAACCGCAAGATACCGGTTTCTCCCGGCGGCGGCCAGGCGGACCCGCCGGCTCAGACGACCCGGTGCCGGAGCGGCTCTCCCCGGAAGAACCGGGCGATCTCGGAGCAGGCGAGACGGGCCATCGCGAGCCGCGTCTCCCGCGTCGCCGAGCCGAGGTGCGGCAGGAGGGTCACGTCGGTCCGGCCGAGGAGCCCCGGATGGACCGCGGGCTCCCTCTCGTAGACGTCGAGCCCCGCGCCGCCGAGGTGGCCGGCCTCGAGGGCCGCCGCGAGCGCCGCCTCGTCCACGATCGGGCCGCGCGCCGTATTCACGAGGAACGCCCCGCGCTTCATCCGGAAGAGCTCGGCCCGCCCGAAGCGGCCGCGCGTGGCCGGCGTGAGGGGCGCGTGGACCGAGAGGACGTCGGCCGAGCGGAGGAGCTCCTCGAAGCGCTCCGGGCCGTCGGCGTCGGTCATCCCGACGACGCGCATCCCGAACGCCTCCGCCCGGCGGGCGACGGCCGTTCCGATCCGCCCCATCCCGTAGATCCCCAGGGTCTTGCCCTGAAGGCCCGTGCCGAGGAGCTCGAGGGGCTTCCAGCCGTCCCACCGCCCGGAGCGGAGGAGGGCCTCTCCCTCGGTGAGCCGCCGCGTCACGGCGAGGATCAGCGCCCAGGCGAGGTCCGCCGTCGCCTCGGTCAGGACGCCGGGGGTGTTCGTCACGGCGATCCCCCGCTCGCGACACGCCTCGAGGTCGATGTGGTCGGTCCCGACGGAGCAGGACGCGACGAGGACGAGCCGGGGCGCGGCCGCGACCACCTCGCGGGTGACCCGCTCCCGCGGCGTCGGGAGAAACGCGTCGGCGGCGGAGAGGTCTTGCGCGATCTCGGCCCCGGGAAGGCTCCCGCTCCCGATCACGACCTCGTGACCGGCGAGCAGGTCGGACGTGGACGGCTCGGGGAGCGGCTGGCCGACGAACACCTTCATCGGCGGCCCCCGGCCGGCACCGGTAGGACGCGCGCCGACAGGAGCCGGTCGTCCTGCTCGACGCGGTCGAGGACCTCCATCCCGGACGTCACGCGGCCGAAGACCGTGTAGCCGCCGTCCAGGTGGGGCTGCGGCGACAGGGCCACGAACCACTGCGAGCCCCCGGTGTCCGGCCCCGACAGCGCCATGCCGACCGCCCCGCGGACGTACCGGAGGGGGTTCAGCTCGTCGCGGAGGGCGTAGCCCGGGCCGCCGGTCCCGTCGCCCCGCGGGTCGCCGGTCTGGACCACGAAGTCCGGGACCACGCGGTGGACGAGGAGCCCGTCGAAGAAGCCCCGGCCGGCGAGCGAGGCGATGTTGTCCGCGGTGAGGGGGGCGGCCGCGAAATCGAGCTCCACCGTGAAGGCGCCTCTCGGGGTGGAGATCTCGACGCTCGCCCCGGATTCCTCGGCCTTTCGCGCGAGAGCGCGATAGTCGTCCAGCGTCCGCCCCGTCGCGACCGGGATCCTCCGGAAGCTTCCGGACGTGGCGCCGTACGTCGCCGCCATCACGCGCCGGGCCTTCTCGCGCACGACGGCGTCCGGGTCGTCCACCCGCGCCGCGACGAGCGGCCGCCCCGCCGCGCCCCGCGCCGCCGCGGCGTCGAGGGCGGAGACGACGTCGTCCGGCTCCGGGCTCGCGA
>DAOMFB010000368.1:0-3384 GCA_035429585.1 Thermoanaerobaculia bacterium | reverse complement strand
TCGCGGGGGGACCGCGCACGGTCCGCGCCGTGAAGGTGTACGCCGACGGCGCCCTCGGCGCCCGCGGGGCCGCCCTCCTTTCCGACTACAGCGACGACCCGGGAAACCGCGGCCTCGTCCTGACGCCCCCGGGGAAGATGGACGAGATCGCCCTCGCCTGCGCGAAGGCGGGGTGGCAGCTCTGGACGCACGCCATCGGGGACCGGGGAAACCGGCTCGCGCTGGACGCGTACGAGAAGGCCCTCGCCGCCGCGAGGCCGAACGACGCGCGCTTCCGGATCGAGCACGCGCAGGTCGTCGCGCCGGAGGAGATCCCGCGCTTCGCGAAGCTCGGCGTCATCGCCTCCATGCAGCCGACGCACGCCACCTCGGACATGCCGTGGGCCGAGGCCCGCCTCGGCCCGGTCCGGATCCGCGGGGCGTACGCGTGGCGCTCCTTCCTCGCCGCCGGAGTCCGCCTCGCCGGAGGGAGCGACTTCCCCGTCGAGGCAGAGTCTCCGCTCCTCGGCCTCTACGCGGCGATCACGCGGCAGGACCCGTCCGGCAGGCCGCCGGGCGGCTGGTATCCGGACCAGCGGCTGAGCCGCCGCGAGGCGCTCCGCCTCTTCACGGCCGACGCGGCCTTCGCGGAGTTCGCCGAGACGCGCCGGGGCCGGATCGCGCCCGGCTTCGACGCGGACCTGACGGTCCTCGACCGGGACGTCGTCTCGGACGCGGTTCCCGCCGCGGAGATCCCGAAGGCAAAGGTCCTCCTCACGGTCGTCGGCGGCGAGGTCGTCTTCGGCCCCGCGCGCTAGTCGGACGATTCCCGCGCGGCAAGGCCGGCGCGCACCTCCTCCGCGATCTCCGAGAGGAGCGTCGGGTCGGCCTTCTGCACGGCCTCGCGGAGGGCGGCCAGCTCCTCCCGTTCCGGCCGGAGCGACTCGGCCGCGCCCAGCTCCTCCACCCAGAAGGTGAGCCGGTCCTCGATCCAGGCGGCGATCCGGACCATCAGTCCCTCTTCGAGGAGCGGCGGGTGCGGGACGTCGCGCCCCTTCATCTCCCGGACGAGGCCGCGGGCACGGGCGTCGCGCCTCGCGTCCAGAAGGAGCTCCCGTCCGGGGTTCCCGACGAGGGACGGGAAGAGCGCTTCGACGAGGCGGCGGACGGAGGGGCCGAACGGCTCGTCCGGCGCCGGTTGGACGTGCGCAAGCGCCGAGAGGAGGCGTCGTTCGAGGACGCCATCCGCGTCGAGGGCGCGGGAGCCGGGCCCGATGTGAACGCCCGTCTTCCGCTCGCTCTTTCGCCGGAACGGCCAGACCGTCTCGCGCTCGACGCGCCGGAGGGCGATCCGTCCCGCCACGGCGAGCGAGAGGAGGACGGTCGCCACGAGCGGCGGGGCGTCGGCGCTGATCTCTCGCCCCTTCTTCTCGTATTCTGACCGGGCCAGCGGGTCGCGGACGCGCGCCGCCTGGACGGCCTCGGCCGCGATTCGGGAGAGCTCGGTCGCGTCGTCGGGACGGAGGACGGCGACGCTTGCGGGAAGGGCCCCCTTCCGCGCAGGGAGCTCGATCGGCGCCCGCGCCACGAGCGTCGTTCGCTCCACGGCCGCACCGAAGAGCCGTCCCTCGACAAAGGCCGTTCCACCTTTCGCGTCGAGGGCGACGTGGACGCGGCCGAGGGGTCCGTAGAGGCCGCCGACGAGGAGAAGGAAGCCGAGGAGGAGGACGAACGCGGTGAAGGCTCCCTGGGCGGCGGTCGCCAGCGGGTGTTCCGGGTGGAGACCGCGGGCCAGCAGGAGGGCGAGCCACGCCCCGACCGCGAGGACACCCGCCCCCATCGCGAGGAGGCAGCCCCAGGCGCCCGTGGCGGTCCGGAGGACCTTCACCTCGAACGGGCAGCCCGACCGGAAGCGCTCCTCGCACCGGAAGAGCTCGGGCCCGACCGGCTTTCCGCACTTCGAGCAGGCGGAAGCAATCATTCCCGATCATCTCAGACGGGCGGAAATCGAAACGGGCGGCGGGCCGTCCGGCCCGCCGCCCGCACCGGGCTCCGAAGGAGAGACGCTTACTTGGCGGCCGGCTTCGGCTTCACCGTCGCGAGGGCGATCGAGACGGCGACGTCGTCGCTCAGCATGTAGCCCCCCTGGTCGAGGGCCTTGTTCCAGTTGATCCCGTACTCCTTCCGGTTGAGGGTGATCGACGTCTCGAACCCCGCGCGGTCGTTCCCCCAGGGGTCCTTCACGAGGCCGTTGAAGGTGACGGGGAGGGTGATCTCCTTCGTGACGCCACGCATGGTCAGGTCGCCCGTGACGTCGTAGGACGTGTCGGACTTCTTCACGACCTTCCGGCTCGCGAACCTGATCTCCGGGAACTTCTCGGCGTCGAAGAAGTCGGGAGACTTCAGGTGGGCGTCGCGCTTCGGCTCGTTCGTGTCGATGCTCGCGACCTTGATCGTGAACTGCACCGACGAGGCCTCGGGCTTCTCGGCGTCGATCGCGATCGTGCCGGAGAAGTCGGCGAAGCTGCCGCGCACCTTCGAGACGAAGTGGCGGACCTGGAAGCCGACCTCGGAGTGGACCTTGTCGACGTTCCACGTCCCGGTGGCGGCGGCGGGAACGGTCGCCGCGCCGGGGAGAGCGGTGGCGAGGAGGGCCAGTCCGAGGGCGAGGGTCGTGACGGGGGCGAGGGTCTTCTTCATGTCGTCTCCTTGAGGTTTCGGGGACCTTCCGGCCCCCGTGGTCGAACGGCGGGAGGTGTGATCGCGGACTCTTCCGTCAGGAGGGGCCGCTGCGGATGGCGTCGAGGAGGGCGATGAGCGCCTCCGTCTGCCGGTCGGTCAGCATCCGGAGTGCGCCGTCGTCCGCCGCATGGACCGGGGCGTCCAGCGACGCGAGGAGGCGGAGGGCTTCGGGGGTCGCGGTGCAGAGGACCCGGCGCCGGTCCTTCGGGCAGCGGACGCGGGCGACGAGCCGCTTCTCCTCCAGGCGGTCGAGGAGGCGGGTGATGCCCGGGGACGCCTCGATCATCCGCGACGCGATCTCGAGCGTCGGGAGCCCGTCGGGGCCGGCTCCGCGGAGGATCCGGAGGACGTTGTACTGCTGGAGCGTGAGGCCGTGCGGCTCCACGACCTCGGAGATCTTCCGCCGGACGACGTCGGCCGTCCGGAGGAGGCCGAGCGTCCCTTCCTGGCGCCGGGACCGGAAGGGCCGGGTCTGCTTCAGCTCGGTGGCGAGCCGTCCGGAAACGCGCGACATGACGATAATCTACAGATCATTAATTGATATGTCAAGTATTTTCCGCCCGCCCCGCCGGGCGAGACGGGGCCGGCGAATCAGGCCGTCGGGGCCGGGGCGGCGGCCGGCGCCGGAGGGGGCGTTGGCTCGGGCCTGGGTGCAGTACCCGG
>DAOMFB010000367.1:0-3403 GCA_035429585.1 Thermoanaerobaculia bacterium | reverse complement strand
CGCCGACCGAGTCGACAACGACGTCTACCCCCCGCTTCCTTGTGATCTCACGGACCTTCTTCCCGACGTCCAACTGCGTGTAGTCTAGGACGACGTCGGCGCCGAGCGCCTCGGCCTTCTTCCGCTTCTCCTCCGAGGACGACGTGACGACGACGAGCGAGGCCCCCGAGAGACGGGCGATCTGGAGGGCGAAGGTGGAGACCCCCCCGCCGATCCCGTGGATGAGGACCGTCTCGCCCGGGCGGAGCTGCGCGCGGGTCACGAGCATCCGCCAGGCCGTGAGCGCGGCGAGGGGAAACGCCGCGGCCTTCTCCGGGAGGAGGTTCGGCGGGGCGGGGAAGACGTTTCGGCGGGGGACGGCGACCCGCTCGGCGAAGGTGCCCGCGAGATGCTCTCCCAGGATCCGGAAGTCGACGCAGAGCGGAAGCTCTCCGGCGAGGCAGAACTCGCAGCGGCCGCAGCCGAGGCCGGGCTGGAGGACGACGTGCTCGCCGGGAGAGAGGTCCGTCACCCCGTCGCCGACCGACTCCACGCGCCCGTAGCCGTCGGCCCCGGGGATGTGCGGGAGCGAGGGCGGGACGCCGGGGATCCCGTGGAGGACGAAGAGGTCGAGGCGGTTCATCGCGGCGGCCTCGAGCCGGACGACGACCTCGCCGGGGCCCGCCTTCGGATCGGGACGCTCGCCGTGCTTCAGGGCGTCGCTCTTTCCGTGGTGGTCGAAGAAGAGGGCTTTCATGGCCGCCTCCCGACGGAGAGCCTAGCGCAGCCGCGGGTCCCCCGCTCGCCTTAGACTCGCGCCGAACGGAGGGTCCCCATGAAGCGTTCCGCCGTCCTCGTGTGCGCGCTGGCGCTCGCGGCCGTCCTCGCCCCCTGCGCAGCCGGCGCCGCCGTCCCCGCGCCGTCCGAATTCCTCGGGATGAAGATCGGCGCCGACCGGACCCTGGCGGACTATCGGCAGATCGTCTCCTACCTGACGGCCGTCGCGGCCGCCTCCCCCCGCGTGAAACTCGAGGTCCTCGGCAAGACGACCCTCGGCGAGGACTTCGTCATGGCCGTCGTCTCCTCCGAGGAGAACATGCGGAACCTCCCCCGCATCCGCGAGATCGCCCGGAAGCTCGCCGACCCGCGGGGGCTGACCGACGCCCAGGTGGCCGCCCTCGCGAAGGAGGGGAAGGCCGTCGTCCTCGTCACCTGCAATATCCACTCGACCGAGATCGGCGCCACGCAGATGGTCCTCGAGTGGGTCCACGCGCTGGCCACGGCGGCCGACGCCGAGACGCTCCGCCGCCTCTCGAACGCCGTCCTCCTCGTCGTCCCGTCGGTCAACCCGGACGGCCAGATCATGGAGACGGAGTGGTACCGGAAGTGGCTCGGGACGAAGTACGAGGGGGGCCGGATGCCCTGGCTCTACCACCCCTACGTCGGGCACGACGACAACCGCGACTGGTACATGCTGACCCAGAAGGAGACCCGGGCGCTCTCGGGCGCCGTCTACCGGGAGTGGCTCCCGCAGGTCTGGCTCGACGAGCACCAGATGGGCTCGACGGGACCGCGGATCTTCATGCCCCCCTACTCCGAGCCGGTCGATCCCGACATCCACCCGCTCGTCTGGCGGGAGGTGAACCTGATCGGCTCGGAGATGTCGCTCCGCCTCGAGCAGGCGAAGA
This sequence comes from Thermoanaerobaculia bacterium, assembly GCA_035429585.1. Classification (GTDB taxonomy): domain Bacteria; phylum Acidobacteriota; class Thermoanaerobaculia; order UBA5066; family UBA5066; genus DAOMFB01. The sequence goes on along the minus strand of DAOMFB010000367.1, from coordinate 1,736 downwards.
AGAGCGGCGTCATCTACGGCTACACCTTCGACGCCTACTGGCCCGGCGGGACGAAGAACACGGCCTGGTGGAAGAACGTCTCCGGCCTCCTCACGGAGGTGGCCTCGACCCGCATGGGGACGCCCGTCTACATCGAGCCGGGCGAGCTCACCGGCGGGGGGAAGGGGCTGATCGACTACAAGCCCCAGGTCAACTTCCCGAACCCCTGGCCCGGCGGCTGGTGGCGGCTCCGGGACATCATGGACTACGAGCGGATCGTCTCCGACGCGCTCCTCGAGACCTGCGCCAGCCACCGCGAGGACCTCCTCCTCGACATGGCGGCGCGGGCCCGCGCGGCCGCCGCGAGCTTCCCGGCCGACGCCGCGTACGTCCTTCCGGCCGCCCAGCGCGACCCGGCCGAGGCCCGTCGCCTCGCCCTCCTGATGGCCGAGCACGCCGTCGAGGTGCGGCAGGGCCCCGGGGGCGACGTTCTTATCCCGCTCGCGCAGCCCTACGGCCGCTTCGTGGCCGAGATGTTCGAGCCGCAGCGCTACCCCGAGGTGCGGCTGACGGCCGGGAAGGAGATCGTCCGGCCCTACGACGTGGCGGCCTGGACGCTGCCGATGATGATGGGCGTCGAGGTCCGCCGGGCGGCGCTCCCGCCGGACCTGCCGCTCTTCGACCCCGCGAAGGGCGCGAAGCTCCCGTCGGGACCGGTGGCGATCGCGCCCGGGACGGCCGAGGGGGCCCGCGCCGTCAATGCCGCCCTCCGCTCGAAGGGGAGCGTCGCCGTCGCGAGGCAGGCGGTGTCGCTCGACGGGACGAGCTGGTCCGCCGGGACCGTCTTCCTCGACGAGGCGGCGTCGACGGCCGCGGCGGCGGCCGTGGCCGCGGCGGGCGTCGCCTTCTCCCCCGTCCCGAAGAGCCCGGTCGGCCGGTCGCCGGCGGTCGTCGCCCTCAAGGCGCCGCGGGTCGGCCTCTACAGGCCGTGGGCGGCGAACATGGACGAGGGCTGGACGCGCTGGGTCCTCGAGCAGTACGGCTTCGCCCCGAAGAGCCTCGACAACAAGGCGGTCCGGGCCGGCCGGCTGAACGAGTCCTTCGACGTCGTCGTCCTCGCCAAGATCTCTCCCGACACGATCACGAACGGAAGGCCGAAGCGCGACGAGGGGGAGATGAAGTACTGGGTCGAGCTGCCGCCGGAGTACCAGGGGGGGCTCGACAAGGAAGGGGCGAAGGCGCTGAAGGAGTTCGTGGAGTCGGGCGGGACGCTGGTGTCGCTCTCCGACGCCTCGGACTGGGTCATCGCGGAGTTCAACATCCCGGTCCGGAACGTCCTCGCGAAGGTCCGGCGCGAGGAGTTCCAGTGCCCCGGCTCCCTCCTCCGCGTCGGGAAGGGCGAGGAGCATCCGGTCACGCGGGGGCTCCCGAAGGAGATGGCGGTCTTCCTCGACGGCAGCATGGCCTTCCAGACGGTGCCGCCCGGCCCGGAGCTCAACCGGTGGGACCTCGCCTCCTTCCCCGAGGACGAGCGCGACGTCCTCCTCTCCGGCTGGATCCACGGGGCCGACCGCCTGACCCGGCGCTCGGCGGCCGTCGCCGCGACCTACGGGAAGGGGAAGCTCGTCCTCTTCGCCTTCCGCCCGCAGTTCCGCGCCCAGACGGAGGCGACCTTCCCGCTCCTCTTCAACGCCCTCTGGTGGTCGGTGGCCGGCGGCCCGCTCCCCGGCCACGCCGGGGCGCCCTGACGCCCCGGC
>DAOMFB010000366.1:0-3408 GCA_035429585.1 Thermoanaerobaculia bacterium | reverse complement strand
AGGTCCTGGCGACCCGCCCGCGCGGCGCCGGATGGGGCGCGCGCCGCGCCGAGGCCGTCGGGATGGTCGCGGCGGCGATCGGCCTCGACGGGATGGCGGGGGGGCAGGCGCTTGACCTCGCGGCGACCGAGGCGAAAGGGCTCGCCGACCCGTTCGGGCAGCTGAAGCGGATCCACGCGCTCAAGACGGGCCGCCTCCTCCGGGTCTCCGTCGAGCTGGGGGCGCTCTACGGCGGCGCGGACGAACGGCTCCGGGCGGCGGCGGCGGCCTTCGGCGAGCGCCTGGGCCTCCTCTTCCAGATCGCCGACGACATTCTCGACGTGACGCAGGAATCGGCCACGCTCGGGAAGACGGCCGGGAAGGACGCCGAGCAGGGAAAGCTCACCTACCCGAACCTTCTCGGCCTCGACGCCGCGAAGGCCGAGATGGAGCGCGTCCTCGCGTCCACACTCGATGCCGCCAAAGCCCTCGACGGCCGCGACGGCGTTCTCTCCGCTCTCGCCACCTACGTCGCCCGCCGGGACCGGTGAGAGGGGCGGGCTGCTCCGCTCGCCGCTGAACGCGATATCGTTCGACGGGGCGCCCGGCGAGGGGTGTCCTGTCGGGAATGAGTCGGGGACGGGTCGTCGGCACCTTCTTCGGGGTCCTGGGCGCCGGGCTCTCTGCCGCCGTCTGGGTCCGGTATCGCCGCGACATCCGCCGGGCCCGCGAACGAATCACGGTCGGCAGTCGAATCGTCGAGACGCCCTGCGGGCCGATCGAGTACGGCGTTTCCGGCGACGGACCGCCGGTGCTGGTCGTGCACGGCGCCGGCGGCGGGTTCGACCAGGGCCTCGAGATCGCCGGCCCGCTCGTCGGAAACGGCCTTCGCGTCGTCGCGATGTCGCGGTTCGGATACCTCGAGACGCCGCTGCCCGCCGACGCCTCCCCGGCCGCCCAGGCGGATGCTCACGCGTGCCTGCTCGATGCCCTGGGCATTCAGCGTGTCTTCGTCGTCGGCGCCTCTGCCGGGGCGCCCTCCTCCATGCAGTTCGCGCTGCGGCATTCGGAGCGGACGGCGGCGCTCGTCCTTTTGGTCCCGGCGGCCTACGCCCCCCGCGAGGAGCGCCGGCGGGGGGGCGCGACCCCGGCGAGGGTCTCCGCCGCGACGCGGTTCCTCTTCGATGCCGCGCTCAGATCGGACTTCTTCTTCTGGGTCGCGCCCCGGATCGCCCCCGGCGTCATGCTCCGGGGGATCCTCGGGACGCCGCCCTCGGCGCTGCGGAGCGCGGACGCCGCGGAGCGCGAGCGAATCGCCCGGGTGATGGAGCTCGTCCAGCCGCTGAGCCGGCGCCGGCTCGGGCTGCTCAACGACGCAGCGGTCGTCGGCGGGCTCCGCCGATTCGAGCTCGAGCGGATCGCGGCGCCGACGCTCATTCTCGGCGTCGCCGACTGTCTGTACGGAACGTACGCGGGCGCGCTCCACTCCGCCAGGTACATTCCGCGCGCGCGGCTCGTGAGCTACCCGGACGGCGGCCACCTCTGGGTCGGGCACCAGGCCGAGGTCGTGGCCGAGATCTCGGCCTTCCTGAGGAGCGCCGCCTGACCTGTGTCGTGCGAGGAGCCCGGGGCGCCCGCCCCGGAAGGCGATATCGTCGGACCGCGTGAATCAGGGGGCTCCGTCGAGGGGACGCGGGGGTATTCGTGATGCGGATCGACCAGGTCACTCCGTTCCTCCATGTGCCTGATCTCTCTCGAGCGCTTCACCTCCTTTGCGAGGTGTTGCCTTTCGCCGTCACGTACAGCGAACCGGGATACGCCTATCTCGAACTGGGGGACTCCGGTCTCCGCGTGCTCGAGGAGCCGGGCCGCGTCATCGCGCCCGATGGCAAGGCCCGGATGACGGTCTACGTGGACGTGTCCGACGTCGACGCTCTCTACGCGAGCCTTCGCGGCAGGCTCTGCGACCTCGCCGAGGGCGATGTCGAACCGCCCCGGAACAAGCCATGGGGGCAGCGAGAGTTCATGGTGCGCCTGCCCGACGGGGACTGGATCGCCTTCGGGCAGGCTGGCCGGAGGGATTGAGCTCCGGTGTCCGGCCCGGCTCGCGTCGCCCACCGGTCCGCCGTCCGGCCCCGCTAGTCCTTCGCCTTCCGCTCCAGCCCCGCGTCGTCCCACGAGGCGGGGTCCTCGAGCGGCTCGAGGTGGGTGATGACCGAGCCGTTCGGCAGGACGGCGGCGACGGCCTTCTCGACCTCCTCGAGAAGGTCGTGCCCCTGCTGGACCGTCCAGCTTCCGGGGACGAGGACGTGCATCTGGACGAACTGGCGGGGGCCGGCGGCGCGCGTCCGCACCTCGTGGAACTCGGCGCCCCGCGAGCGGAAGCCGTCGAGGACGTCGTCGATCTTCCTCTGGTCCTCCTCGTTGAGCGCCCGGTCGAGGAGGCCGTGCCCCGTCTCGTGGAGGAGCTTCAGCCCCGTCCAGACGATGTTCACGGCGACGAGGAGGGCCACGACGGGGTCGAGGACGCTCCAGCCCGTCGTCCAGACGAGGGCGATGGCGGCGAGGACGCCGGCCGAGGTCCAGACGTCCGTCAGGAGGTGCCAGGCGTCGGCCCGGAGGGTGATCGAGTGGAGCCGCTTCGAGGCCCGGAGGAGGACGAGCGCCACGGCCAGGTTCAGGACGGAGGCCCCCACCGAGAACGCGAGGCCGAGGCCGATCCTCTCGAGCGGCTGCGGATGAAAGAGGCGGTCCACAGCCGCCGCCGCGATGGCCACGGCGGCGGCCAGAATCGCCATCCCCTCGAACCCGGCCGCGAGGTACTCGGCCTTCGTGTGCCCGAACGCGTGCTCCGGGTCGGCGGGCCTCTGCGCGACGGTGAGCGCCCAGAAGGCGACGGCCGCGGCGAGGAGGTTCACGAACGACTCCATCGCGTCGGAGAGGAGGCCGACCGACCCCGTCACCTTCCAGGCGATGAGCTTCAGGGTGATCGTCGCGACGGCCGTCACGATCGAGAGGAGCGCGAAGGCCGGGGCGCCCGGTCCCTCCGCGGCGGGCCTCGGGTGCGTGGAGGCGGCCACGCGGGGAGAGTGGGGCCTCGCCCCCGGGGCGTCAAGAACCGGTCCGGCGACCGATCCCGATGCAGATGACTCATTCGGCGCCCGGCCCGGGCCGCTAACTTCGTCGGCCAGTCCGAGATGCCCGAGGGACTCTCGTGAGCGCCCGTCTGATCGCCTTGGCCGTTCTCGTCGCCGGGGCGCCGCTTCGCGCCCAGGGGACCGCGCCGGAGCCCCTGACGCTCCCGGCCGCCGTCCGGAGAGCGGCCGAGGTCTCGCCCCTCCCCTCCGCCGCGCGAAGCCGGGGCGCCGCGGCCGGGGGGTCGGCCCACCAGGCGGGCCGGGTCCCGAATCCCGCGGCGGAGGTCCGGGT
>DAOMFB010000365.1:0-3429 GCA_035429585.1 Thermoanaerobaculia bacterium | reverse complement strand
GACGAAGACGGCCCGCCGGATCCCCGCGCGCCACGCGTCGTAGACGGCGTAGTCTGTCAGCGTCTCGCCCCCGGGCCCCACCGGGACGAGCTGCTTCAGCCCGCCGAAGCGCGAGCCCGCCCCGGCGGCCATCACGACGAGGTCGACGTTCATCGGCGCGTCCCGCCGGACTGTAGCCGATCGCCCGCCGTCCGGGCACGCGGGCGGCGGGCCGCCGCCGTATCCTCGGGCGAGCCCGCGAAGGAGACCCCATGACGAGCCGCCGCCCGACCGCCGTCTTCGCGCTCCTCGCGCTGTCCCTCGCCGTGCCGCTCCGCGCGGAGGCGCCGGCCGCCGATCCCCTCGCCGGGTGGGACGCCGTCGTCGAGAAGGCGCTCGCCGACTGGCGCGTCCCCGGCCTCGCGGTGGCCGTCGTGCGGGGGGACGCGACGCTCCTCGTGAAGGGGTACGGGCTCCGCGACCGGGAGGGGAGGCTCCCGGTGACCGAGCGGACCCTCTTCCCCGTCGGCTCGGCGACCAAGGGCTTCACGACCTTCGTCATGGGGACGCTCGCGGAGGAGGGCCGGCTGGACTGGAACGCCCCGGTCTCCCGGTACCTCCCCGGATTCCGGATGAAGGACCCGTTCGCCTCCGAGCGGATGACGCCGACCGACCTCGTCACGCACCGGTCGGGCCTCCCGCGGCACGACGCCCTCTGGTACAACGCGACGCTCTCGCGCGCCGAGCTGGTCGAGCGCCTCCGCTGGCTCGAGCCGTCGAAGGACTTCCGGACCGACTTCCAGTACTCGAACCTGATGTTCGTCGCGGCCGGCCTCCTCGTGGAGCGGGTCACGGGGACGTCGTGGGAGGAGGCCGTCCGGGCGCGCGTCTTCGCGCCGCTCGGAATGACCTCGAGCGGCTTCTCCGGCGCCGACCCGCGGAAGGCCCCGGACCTCGCGCTCCCCTACGAGGACCGGGACGGCGAGGTCGTCCGGACGGCGTTCCGGAACGTCGCGGCCGCCGGGCCCGCCCTCTCGATCGACTCGACCGCGGCGGACCTCGTTCCGTGGCTGAAGCTCCACGCGAACGGGGGGTCGGTCGACGGCCGGAGGATCGCGCGCCCGGAGACCGTGGCGAACCTCCACCTCCCGCGGATGGAGACCGGCGCCCTCCAGACCGAGGCCGGGATCGTCCCCGGAGGCTACGCCCTCGGGTGGTTCACGGACGTCTACCGCGGCACCCGCCGCGTCTACCACGGAGCCGACATCGACGGCTTCACGGCGCTCGTCCTCCTGCTCCCCGAACGGAGGATCGGGATGGCGTTCCTCGCGAACCTCGGCGGCTCGCCCCTGCCGGGGCTTCTCGCACGGCACCTCGCGGACCGTCTCCTGGGTCTTCCGCCGAGGGAGTGGAGCGCCGAGCGCCTCGCCGAGCGGGACCGGATGCGGGAGAGCGCGCGGCCGGCGCCGTGGCCGGAGGCCGGCGCCCGGAAGGCCGGGACGAAGCCCGCCCACCCGCTGGAGGCCTACGCGGGCGAGTACGAGAACCGCGGCTACGGGGTCCTCAAGGTCGCGCGGGCGGGGGACGGCCTCGCCATGACCTACAACGGCATCACGACGCCGATGGAGCACTGGCAGGACGAGACCTTCCGGGGCGTCGGGCGCCGGCGCGGGGACGCCGACGACACCTTCGAGAACTTCCGGATCTCCTTCCTCACGGACGCGACGGGCGCCGTCTCCGGGCTCTCCGCCCCGATGGAGCCGGCCGTGGCCGACATCGTCTTCGTCCGCCGGCCCGCGGAGCCCCCGGCGGCGCGGCCGAAGTAACCGTCGGCCGGCGCGGCCGTCCGTTCACCGGCGCCCGGCGTCGGTTCGCCGAATAGGGCGGGACGAACGCCGCTTGGGGCCGTACCTTGGGAGCGGGAGAACGGACATGAACGAGCCCGCGCCGCCCCGCCCGCCCGCCTCGATCGGAAAGCTCGTCTTCGGCGTGATCGTCGCGATCCTCGGCGTCCTCTTCACGCTGGAGAACTTCGGCCTCGTCGACGTCGGGTCCCTCTGGAAGTACTGGCCCCTGGCCCTCGTCGCCGTCGGCGGCGCGCACCTCTCGCAGAGCTGGAGATCGCGTCCCTTCGGCGGCCTCCTGCTCGTCGTCCTCGGCGTCTTCTTCCTCCTCCAGAACCTCCACGTCATCCGCATCTCGCTCTGGAACCTCTTCCCGCTCGTCCTCGTCATCGTCGGCCTCCGGATCGTCTTCGGCGCCCTCGGGGGGCGGGAGGCGCGGTGGGACCGCCCCGGCGAGACCGGAGCCTCGGACGCCTGGCTACGGGGCTTCGTCGCGTTCGGCGGGCTCGAGCGGCGGATCACCTCCCCCCAGTTCCAGGGAGGCGACGTCGGCGCCTTCTGCGGGGGCTGGGAGCTGGACCTCTCGAAAGCGAAGCTCGCCGGCAAGGAGGCCCGCCTCGACGTCTTCGCCTGGTGGGGGGGCGGCGAGGTCCGCGTGCCGGAGGACTGGAACGTCAGCGTCCGGGTTCTCCCGATCCTCGGCGGGACCCACGACAGGACCCGGCACCCCCAGCCGGGCACCGAGGCCGGGACCCTCGTCGTGACGGGGACCGTCGTCATGGGCGGCGTCGAGATCAAGAACTGAGAGGCGGGCCGTGAACCCGATCCTCGCCACGAGCGGCCACTTCCGGCCCTACCTCCTCGCGTGGGTCCCCCTGACCGCGATCACCGGCACGCTCCTCGTCCTCGGGGCCCGCCTGACCCCCCTCGAGGCCGCCTTCGTGACCCCGCCGCTGACCGTCGTCTACGCCTTCCTCTGCCTCTCGTCGTGGTACCTCTGCAAGGCGGTCCCGGTCGGCGCGGCGACCCTGGCGCGGATGGCGGGCACCCTCCTCGCCGCCGCCGCCCTCGCGAGCACGCTCTGGGCGGCCTGGGGGGCGACGATCGTCTGGGGGCTCGCCGCGATCCCGGCCTTCGCCTCCCTCCCCGACCGCCTTCCGGCCCTCACGCCGGTCGTCGTCATCCTCGGTTTCCTCCTCTACCTCCTCGCCGCCGCGGTGCACTACGTCCTTCTCGCCGTGGACCGGGCCCGCGCGGCCGGGGAGGCGGGCGCCGGGCTCTCCCGGCTCGCGCGCGAGGCGGGGCTGCGGGCGCTGAAGGAGCAGCTGAACCCGCACTTCCTCTTCAACAGCCTGAACTCCATCAGCGCCCTGACGACCTCGAGCCCCGAGAAGGCGCGGGAGATGTGCGTCCTCCTCGCCGGGTTCCTCCGCGCGACGCTCGGCCTCTCGGGCCGGACGACGATCCCCCTCGGCGAGGAGCTCTCGCTCGTCAGGAACTACCTCGAGATCGAGAAGGGCCGCTTCGGAGACCGCCTCCGCGTCGAGGACAGCGTCGACGCCGCCACGGCGGCCTGCCCGGTCCCGCCCCTCCTCCCCCAGCCGCG
>DAOMFB010000364.1:0-3438 GCA_035429585.1 Thermoanaerobaculia bacterium | reverse complement strand
CCAGAAGTCCCGGCGTCAGAAGCGACGGGTCGCACGGGAGCGGGTCGTCGGCGCCGAGGCCCAGCGGCGTGGCATTGACCAGAACCCGGGGAGAGACCCCGGAGGGACTCCCTGAAAGGAAGGACGCGCCCGAACGGGACGCCAGGGTCTCTCCTCTCTCGCGATCGCGGGCGCTCACGAAGACCTCGTACCCCTTTCCTCGAAGAACTCCCACGGCGATTCGGGCCGTTCCTCCGGCGCCGAGAACGAGAGCCCGTTCCTTTCCCCCGGCCGGAGGAATCAACGTCTCCATCGCCTCGGCGTCGGTGTTCGCCCCGCGGATCCTCCCGTCCCCTCCGAAGAGAAGCGTGTTGACGCATCGGCGGGCGCGGCGGCCTCCTCCTTGAACGTGATCGTGATCGACGCCGCCGACAGCGGCAGCCCGAGGCGGGCGAGGCCCTCGCGGAGCGCGGGCAGCTCGTTCACGAGCGACCGGAGGGCAAACGGCACGTAGAGGGCTTCCTCGCCGAGCGCCTCGAACCGCGCGTTGTGGAGCGCCGGGGAGAGGGAGTGGGCAACGCGGTCTCCGAGGAGGGCGACGAGGCGCCCGGCGCGCCGCCTCCGGCCCACCCCGTAGACGCCCTCGAGCTCCCCGGCCGCGACCTGCCCGGGCGCCGTCCCGCGTCCCGGGAGGAGCGCCCCGAAGGCGAGCGGCGCCCCGAGGTACGGCGCGAGGACCCGCGTCGCGATCCCGGCCTCTCCCATGGCGAGGAGCGAGACGTTGCCGGGCGAGAGGGCGGCCTGCGCCTCGAGGAGGCGGAGCGCGTCGGAGGAGTCGTTCGCCGTCCCGACGATCTTCACGTGGCGGGCGCCCGTCGCCCGCATCCGGTCGGCCAGGTCGGCGAGGTCCGCCGGAAGCCCTTCGAGGTCGTGGACGGAGAGGACCACCCGGTCCGGAGGAAGGCCCATCAGGCCGGCGTTCTCGCCCGAGCGGAACTCGACGTCGACGAGGTCGAAGCCGGCCGAGAGGGCCGCCGAGAGGAGCGAGCGGGCCTCCCCGGAGCTCCCCGAGAAGCCGCCCCCCTCCCGCGCCGACCGGAGGGTGGCGAGGAGCGTCTTCCCCCCGAAGCACGCGCGGAGAGAGGGGAGGTCCGCCGGCTCCCGGAATGCGTCGAGCCGGACCTCCACGACGCCGGGCCCCCCGGCCGCCGGCGACGCCGCCTCGCGGGCGTCCGCCATCGCGGCCGGCGCGAACGACCCGACGATCGAGGTCCTCTCGGCGGTCAGAGCCAAACGAAAAACCCCTCCGTCCGGAGGGGGTCGAAACGCTCTCTCGTGGCCGTTCGCGCCCTCCGGACTTCTTCCTGTCCGGCGGTGCGAGACCGCCGGCTCAGGTGTGGTAACCGTGCCAGTGGAGAGCCAGCATGAGGCGCGGATTGGAACCCGCCGGGGGGAGCGCTGTCAAGCCTTCCGGTGCCAGCGGACACCCCGGGGCGTGTCCTCGAGGACCACGCCCTGCGCCGCCAGCTCGTCGCGGATCGCGTCGGCCGCCCCGAAGTCGCGGCGCTTCCGGGCCTCCTGGCGGGCGGCGATCCGGGCCGCGATCTCCTCGTCGGAGAGGGACCCGCGCACCTCCGGCGCACCGGACGTCTGCTTCGAGGCCCGGACGCCGAGGACGTCGTCGGTGAGCCTCGCGAGCAGCGTCCTCGCGGCCGCCGCGTCGGCCGGTGCGAGCTGGCGGCTCTCCAGATCCTTGTTGGTCTCGCCGACGAAGCCGAAGAGCGCGCCGAGCGCCGCCGCGGTATTGAAGTCGTCTTCCAGTGCCGCGAAGAACTCTCCTTCGGCCCGATTCACTTTCGAAGAAAAGGCCCCCGTCGGCTCTCCGGCCGGCCCGCTCCCGGCCCGCTCCGCGAGCCGCCGCTCGAGCGAGTCGAGCCGCTCGAGGGCCGACGCGGCCGCCTTGAGGCCGTCGAACGTGAAGTTGAGCTTCTGGCGGTACGGGACCGACAGGAGGAGGTACCGGACCGCCCGCGCCGAGTGACCCCGCTCGAGGACGTCGGGGAGCGTGTAGAAGTTCCCCTTCGACTTCGCCATCTTCTCCCCGTCCACGATGAGGTGCTCCGCGTGGAGCCAGGTGTTCACGAAGGGCTTCCCCGTGGCCCCCTCGCTCTGGGCGATCTCGTTCTCGTGGTGCGGAAAGATGTTGTCGACGGCGCCCGTGTGGATGTCGAAGGTCTCCCCGAGGAACTTCATCGACATCGCCGAGCACTCGAGGTGCCAGCCGGGCCGCCCCCGGCCGAGCGCGGTCGTCCAGGTGGCCGACTCGGGCTCCCCCTCCTTGGCGGCCTTCCAGAGGGCGAAGTCGCGGACGTCCTCCTTCTCGTACTCGTCCTCGGCCACGCGCGCGCCGCGCTTGACGGCCGACAGGTCGACGCCGGAGAGCTTCCCGTAGGAGGGGAAGGTCGAGATGCGGAACCAGACGGAGCCGTCGCTCTCGTAGGTGTGGCCGCGCTCCGCCAGCTTCCTCACGATCTCCACCATCTCGGGGATGTGCTCGGTGGCGCGCGGGTAGTGCGCGGCGGGCACGACGTTCAGCGTGGCGAGGTCGGCGAAGAAGGAGTCGACGTGCCGCTGCGTGAACTCCCGGAGGGGGAGGTTCTCGGCGACGGCGCCGCGGATCGTCTTGTCGTCGATGTCCGTCAGGTTCATGACCTGGGTGACCCGGAAACCGAGGGCCCGGAGGACGCGCCCCATCAGGTCCTCCCAGAGGAAGGTCCGGAGGTTTCCGATGTGGACCCGGTTGTAGACGGTCGGCCCGCAGGTGTAGAGGCCCACCGACCCCGGCGTCAGCGGCCGGAACTCGCCGGCCGCGCGCGTGAGGGTGTTGAAGAGGGTCAGGGCCACGGCGACGGATTCTCGATGACTTGACGCGCATTTGCCAGCGTGGGATAAGACCCCGCCTCCCCATGCTCCCGACGCGCGCGACGCCGCCGCTGATCCTCCTCGTGGACGACGACCCGTTCCAGAGCGAGGTCGCCTCGTACATCGCGTACGAGCTCGGCTGCGACTTCGACAGCGCCATCTCGGGGACGGAGGCGCTGGAGAAGGTCGCGGCCCGGAAGCCCGACCTCATCCTCCTCGACGTCCGGATGCCGGACCTGTCGGGCTACGAGGTGTGCCGCCGGGTGAAGACGGCGCCCGAGACGGCCGGGACGCAGGTCATCTTCGTCACGGCCCGGACCGAGGAGGAGGACCTGCTGGCGGGGTTCGAGGCGCTCGCGAACGACTACGTGACGAAGCCGTTCTCGGCGCGCGAGCTGAAGGCCCGCGTGAAGAACGCCCTCCGGATCAAGAACCTGCTCGACACCCTGACGGCCCGGACGCAGCTCCTCGAGCTGCAGCAGGAGATCACGGAGAAGCTCGACGCCGAGGAGGCGGGCTCGGAGGAGCTCCGCGTCC
>DAOMFB010000363.1:0-3443 GCA_035429585.1 Thermoanaerobaculia bacterium | reverse complement strand
CGGAAGTTGACGGGGGCCGACGCCGTCGAGGCCGTCGAGGCGATGACCGGCGAGTGGCTCGCCCGCGACGGCCGCCTCCCCGAGGCGGTCTACACGCCCTTCGCCCCGGCGGAGGGGACGGCGGAGAACCGCTGGGAGCTGCTGGCGAAGAACGCGGCGATCGCCGCGGATCCCTGGGACGGGCGGATCCCCCGCGAGGCGCGTCTCGCGGAGCTCCTGCGGGCGCGGTACCCGCGCACCGCGGTCAGGGACCTGACGCCCGTCCTCGACGAGCTTCGCAGCGTGAAGAGCCCGCGGGAGCTCGCGCTCGTCCGGCAGGCCTCGCGGCTCGCGGGGTTCGCGCTCCTCGAAGCGATGAAGTGCACGCGACCGGGAGTCTTCGAGTACCAGCTCGAAGCGGCGGCGCGGTACGTGTTCCTCGCGGCGGGCGCGCGGCTCGAGGCCTACCGCTCGATCGTGGCCTCCGGGACCGCGAACATCTGGAACCCGCATTACTGGCGGAACACGTCGGAGCTGAAGGCGGGAGACCTCGTCCTGATGGACTACGCTCCGGACCTCCGGTACTACGTCAGCGACGTCACGCGGATGTGGCCGGTCAGCGGCCGCTACGGACCGGTCCAGCGCGAACTCCTCGGGTTCGTCCTCGCCTACCGCGACGCCGTCCTCGCACGGATCCGCCCCGGCGTCACGGCGAAGCAGATCCTCGAGGAGGTCCGGGCGGCGATGGAGCCGGTGCTCCGCGCCACGAAGTTCTCGAAGCCGGTGTACGAGCAGGGGGCGCGAAAGCTCGTGGAGACGGGCGGCGGGGTCTTCTCCCACCCCGTGGGCATGGCGGTCCACGACGACGGCCATTACATCGACCAGGCGCTCCGTCCCGGCCACGTCTTCTCCGTCGACCCTCAGCTCCGGGTCCCGGAGGAGAACCTCTACATCCGGTACGAGGACGTCGTCGTCGTGACGGAGACCGGCGTCGAGAACTTCACGGCCTTCCTCCCGTCGGCGCTCGACGACCTCGAGAGGGCGATGAGGGGAGAAGGGATCCTCCAGAAGTTCCCGTCCCCGGCGGCCGGGGCGGGGCCGGCGCTCCGGCCGTGAGAGGATCCCCCGCATGAAGACGACACGCCTCCTTGCCCTCGCGGCCGCGATGACGGTCGCCGCCTGCTCCGGCGCGCCGAAGATCGACGGCAAGCTCGGCCCGGGCGCTTCCCTCGCCGGAAAGAGCACGTACGCCCTCCTCGTCGCCCCGAAGGGGGTCGGCGAGACGACGCCGGCGGAGGTCCAGTTCCTCGAGAACCGCGCCGCCCCCGAGGTGGACCGGGCGATGCAGGCCAAGGGATACCGGTCCGCTCCCCGTGAGGGCGCCGACCTCATCGTGGCCGTTTTCATCAGCGACACGGGGCAGGTGGACGCCATCCGCTGGGGATACTCGACCGCCGGCTGGGAGATCTGGGGCCCGTGGTGGGGCTCGGGGGCCTACGCCTACTCGGGGGACTACCGGACGGGGACGATGGTCGTGGACGTGGCCGACGCCCGGGAGAAGAAGGCCCTCTACCGCGGCGTGGCGACCGTGACCCTCGGGCTGTCGGGGAACCGGGGGGACCTGACCCAGGACCAGCTCCGCTCCTACGTGGAGCGGATGCTGAAGGAGCTGCCGCCCCGTTCCTGAGACGGCGTCTCGACGGGCCTATACTCCCCGGCGGCCGCCGGAGCCGCGGGGAGGAGAGGAGCCGATGGAGCCGAGGACGCTCGAGATCTTCGAACGCAGCCTGCTGCGATGCGAGTCGCGGTGGGACTTCCTCGACCGGTTCTACGACCGGTTCCTGGCGTCGTCCCCCGTCGTCGCGGAGAAGTTCGCGAAGACCGACTTCGTTCGTCAGAAGCGGGCGCTCCGGGCCTCGCTCCACCACCTCCTCCTTGCCGCCCAGAACGACGGCGGCGGGCCGGACGCCCATCTCCGCGAGATCGCCGAGCGGCACGGCGCCGGGCAGCTCGACGTCGGGGCGGAGCTCTACGACCTCTGGCTCGACAGCCTCCTCTCCACGGTCCGCGAGGTGGACCCGGAGTACGGCCCGGAGGTGGGAAAGGCCTGGGAGGCGGTCATGATGGTGGGGATCCACTACCTCTGCCAGCGCTACGGAGAGAACGGACCGGCCTGAGGGAGGCCGCGGCCGTCAGGCCGCGGCGCGCGCCGGGACGATCTCGGCGAGGGCGGCCGCGAACGCCGCCGTCTCGTCCGGCGTGCCGACCGTGATCCGGAGCCAGCGCTCGAGCGACGGGAACCTCCGGCCGACGAGGATGTTCCTCTTCCGGAACTCGTCGATCACGGGAGCGACGTCCCGCCCGACCTCGATCATCATGAAGTTCGCCTCGGACGGAATCGTGCGGCGCCCCTGCCGCGCCATCTCGGCCGAGAGCCAGCACCGCGTGTCGTTGAGCTTCTTCCGCGTCCGGGCCACGCCCTCGGCGTCGTCGAGGCTCGCCGCGGCGGCTCCCAGCACCGCCGCGTTCGCGTTCGAGAAGGACGCGTAGGCCGCCATCGCCGCGATCCGCTCCACCGACCCGACCGCGTACCCGAGGCGCATCCCCGCCAGCCCGTAGATCTTGGAGAAGGTGCGCGCCACGACGACGTTGGGATGCGTCGCGATCAGGCCCGCGGCGCTCCGGTAGCCGGGGTCTTCCACGAAATGGTGATAGGCCTCGTCCACGAGGACGACGGTCGACGCCGGGAGGGACTCGACGAACGAGGCGAGCGCCGCCCCGGACACCACGGTCCCGGTCGGGTTGTTCGGGTTGCAGACGTAGACGAGGCCGGCCGCCTTCTCCCGGGCCGCCGCGGCCATGGCCGGGAGGTCGTGCCGGAATTCGGCCGTGAGGGGGACCTTGATCCCTTCGGCCCTGATCGCGGCGGCGTAGAGGAGGACCGCCTCGAAGGTGGGCTGCGCGGCGACGACCCGCCCGCCCGGGCCGGCGAAGGCCTCGTCCGCCATCTGGAGGATCTCCGACGACCCGCAGCCCAGCACGACCTGTTCGATGGCGACGCCGTGGTGCTTCGCGATCGCGGCGCGCACCTCGTCCTCGAGGGCGTCGGGATATCGGTTCGCGAACGCGCCGGCCCGGCCGAGGGCCTCGAGCGCCTTCGAAAACGGCCCGTAGGGGTTCTCGTTCGAGTTCAGGATCACGGCGCCGGCGGGGCGCGGGCGCCGTGCGGCGGCCTCGGCGACCCGCCCGAGCGGCGAGTCGACCAGGGCGGCGCCGGCAGCGAGACCGAGCGTTCCGGCGAAGGCGCGTCGGGAGAGGGGCGTCGTCATCGGAGGACCTCCTCGTTCCGGGGTCGCGAGAGCCTCGCGCATCCCGCGGGCGGCAGCAATCGGGGCACGAGCCGCACGCCGCCTCGTACCTGTCAGGGACAAGCAGAATTCCGGCTGAAAGCGGGATAGACTCAA
>DAOMFB010000362.1:0-3460 GCA_035429585.1 Thermoanaerobaculia bacterium | reverse complement strand
CGGCGCCGGTGTCGCCCGTCAGGTAGTAGTGCTGCCGCCGCTTCGGGTCCTTGAGGACCTCGTACGCCGCCGCGATCTCCTGGAACTTCTTCTGGGCCGCCGGGTCCCCCGGATTGACGTCGGGATGGTGCTTCCGCGCCAGGCGCCGGTACGCCTTCTTGATCTCCGCGTCCGTGGCGCGGCGATCGACGCCGAGGATCTCGTACGGGCTTTTCATGAAGAAGGCCGCGCCGCCCGGGGGGCGGCGGCTCTAAGATTAGCCGGGGCCGGCCCCCGGGGCCAGCACGCCGGACGCGCGACGACGCGGACGGACTTGGGAGCAGCCGTGAAACTCGCCCAGCATCGTGACGTCCTCTCCATGGTCCTCGCCGGCGGGATGGGCGAGCGCCTCTTTCCCCTCACGCGTGACCGGGCCAAGCCCGCCGTGCCGTTCGGCGGCCGCTACCGGATCATCGACTTCGTCCTCAACAACCTCGTGAACTCGGGGCTCCGGAAGATCAAGGTCCTGACGCAGTTCAAGTCGAACTCGCTCATCGAGCACATCATCCGGACCTGGCGGCTGACCTTCGACATCGGCGAGTTCGTGGACCCCGTCCCGGCCCAGATGCGGCGCGGCCCGCACTGGTTCCGCGGGACGGCCGACGCCGTCTACCAGAACCTCAACCTCATCTTCGACGAGGAGCCCCGGCACATCTGCATCTTCGGGGGCGACCACATCTACACGATGGACGTCAACCCGATGCTCCTGTTCCACCAGGAAGGCGACCACGACCTGACGATCGCGGCGCTCCCCGTCCCCCTCGCGGAGGCTTCGCGCTTCGGCATCCTCGAGGTGGACGCCACGGGCCGCGTCGTCGGGTTCGAGGAGAAGCCGAAGGCGCCGAAGCCCATTCCGGCGCTGCCGGACCTCGCCCTCGCCTCCATGGGGAACTACGTCTTCAAGGCGGGCTTCCTGATCGACTCCCTCGAGCACGACGCCCTGCAGGACACCTCGCACGACTTCGGGAAGACGATCATCCCCGCCGCCCTGAAGGGGGGCGCCCGGCTCTACGCCTACGACTACTCGACGAACCGCGTGCCCGGCGAGGAGGACCTCGCGCCCTACTGGAGGGACGTCGGCACCGTCGACTCCTACTGGGACGCCTCGATGGACCTCATCTCCGTCACGCCGCCCCTCAACCTCTACAACGGGAAGTGGCCGATCAAGAGCCATTCGCCCCAGCTCCCGCCCGCGAAGTTCGTCTTCGCCGACTCCGTCTCGCAGCGCATGGGCCTCGCGACGGACTCGATGGTGGCGCAGGGCTGCATCATCTCGGGCGGCACCATCCATCGCTCCATCCTCTTCCCGCGCGTCCGCGTCAACTCCTTCTCGCACATCGAGGAGTGCGTCCTGATGGACGGCGTGGAGGTCGGGCGCTACGCCCGACTGCGCCGGGTCATCGCCGACAAGGGCGTCCAGATCCCCGCGAAGGTCGAGATCGGCTTCGACGAGGAGGAGGACCGCCGCCGCTTCCACGTCTCCGACGGCGGCGTCGTCGTCCTGCCGAAGGGGGGGAAGATCCCCGTTCCGGCCACCCGGGTCGCCGTTCCCGGTTGATTCGGCCGGTCTCTCCAAATAAAATTCGGGCCACGCGCCCGTTGGCCCGAATTTTTTATGGACGACATCGATCGCCAGATCCTCGACCTCCTTCAGCGTGACGGGAAGATCTCGCAGGCCCGGATCGCGGAGAGCGTCGGCCTGACGACGCCGTCCGTGAACGAGCGGATCAAGAAGCTCGAGACGCGGGGCTTCATCCGCCGCTTCACCGCCCTCCTGGACCCGCGCCTCCTCGGCATGCCCCTCGTCGCCTACGTGGACGTCGGGCTCGAGCACCCCCGCTTCGAGCGGCCGTTCCTCGAGGAGATCGAGTCGCTCCTCGACGTGCAGGAGTGCTGCGCGATCTCCGGGGAGTTCGGCTACCGCCTCAAGGTGCGCGCCCGCGACGTCGAGCACCTCGAGCGGATCCTCCGGGAGCGGATCCAGACCCTCCGCGGCGTGGTGCGGACGCGCGTGGAGATGTCGCTCTCCGTCAAGAAGGACTCGACGCTCCTGCCCCTGGCCGACGGCGCCTGACGGCCCGACCGGCCCCCCGAGGTGTCATTTCGTCGGGAAAGGACCCCCAAAAGGGATGGGTGCCGGGCTGGCCGCGGCGCCGAAAGCCTCACGCAAGGCGCTCGAAACAAAGGACCTGCAGCCAGAGTGGCTGAATCTCAAACCAAAGGCATTCGGTTTGCGTATACGGAGACAGGAGATCGAAACGACATCAGGGAAACCGAAATGAAGACGATCTTCAATTCCTTCCTCCGAAGCCGCCGGTTCTCGAATCGGCGGTCCCGCCACCACACTCCCACCTCAATCTAGGTCACACCTAAAACATCCTGCCGCCGCAAATCCCGCCCGATCCGCAACGGATCGGGTGGGACCCGCCCGTTCCGGGGGCGCCGCGGCGCCGGAGCGTCTCAGAAGTGGTAGGCGACGGACGCCGACAGGGCGAGGATCCTGTGGTTGTACTCCGTCAGCGGAAGCTGCCCCGAGAACTCCAGCCGCGCGTCGAACTGGCGGGTCACCTGGAAGACGGCCTCGACGCCGAGAAGAAAGCCGGCGACCGTCTCGTTCGGGTCGGCCGCGACCTGGCCGGACGCCGGGGCCTTCGGGGAGAGGTGGTAGAGGCCGCCCCCGCCGATGAACCCCGCCTGCCACCACTCCTCGCGGAACCGGTAGGCGACGAGCATCTGGTAGGAGTTGGCCGAGAGGCTCGGCGCGTCGGGCGCGCCGCCGGGAAGGGAGAAGAAGGTCCAGCGGGCCTGCAGGGACGTGGACTGCCAGAAGCCCGAGCCGCCGAGCCCGATCTCGCCGAAGAGGAGCCCGCCGCCCCGGTCGAAGGAGTGGTTCGTAACCTGCGTCCCCTGGTCGGAGAGGAGCGTGCCGCCGGCGCCGACGACGAAGATCTGCGCCGCGGCCGGCCCGGACACGAGGAGGAGGGCGAGCGACAGGAGCGCGAGTCGGCGGCCTCCGACGGGCGTCCGGAATCGGAGACGGTCTCTCATCTTCACGGGAGAATAGGGGCTCGCGAAGCGAAGCGTCAACCAACGGCCGGGTCGCCGCGGCTCGACTAGAATGCCGAGACGTGCCGTCCCGGGACGCGACGCAGCCCGCCTTCTCCCCCGCGCTCGCGTCGCCGCTGGCGCGGCTCCTCGCCGTGCTCGTTCCCTCGCGATGCGCCGGCGGCGGGGACGAGCGGCGGGACGCGGGGGGCGGCGGGTTCTGCGCCCCCTGCTGGGAGCCGCTCGCGCGGCTCGCGCCGGAGGCCGCCTGCCCCGTCTGCGCGCTCCCCGGCGGCGGCGCCCCCTGCCGGAACTGCGAGGCCTCGCCGCCGCCGGTCGAGCGCCCGGTAGAGCTCCGGCCCTACGGCGGGACCCT
>DAOMFB010000361.1:0-3461 GCA_035429585.1 Thermoanaerobaculia bacterium | reverse complement strand
ATATGAGCGACATCTCGATTCGACGCGCGAAGAGATCGGCGGGCTGGTTCGCGGCTCTGGTCATCGTGTCGAGGGCCTCGGCGTCGTTCGCCGAAGCGCCGGCCCCGCCGACGCTCCGGCTTCCGCCCGGTACCGCGCCGACCCGCTACGGCGTGGAGCTCTGGATCGACCCGGACAAGGAGACGTTCCGGGGAAGGGTGGAGATCCGCGTTTCTCTGAAGCAGGAAGCCGACACGCTCTGGCTGAACGGGAAGGAGCTTTCGGTCGAGGCCGTGTCCGCCGTCGCGGCGACCGGCCCGAAGGACGCGATCAAGGCGGACGCGATGGCCGAGGGGAAGGACTTCCTCCGGCTGCGCTTCGAAAAGAAGCTCCCCGCCGGCGAATACGAGGTGTCGCTGACCTACGCGGGACGGATCGAGAGCAAGGGCGCGGAGGCGATCTTCCGGGAGAGAGAGGGGAACGACTGGTACGTCTTCACCCAGTTCGAGGCGATCGACGCGCGCCGCGCCTTCCCGTGCTTCGACGAACCGGCGTTCAAGACCCCCTGGCAGGTGACGATCCACGCGCCGAAAGGAGCGATCGCCGTCTCGAACACCCCCGTGGCCTCCGAGACGGCCGAGCCGGACGGCGGGCGGAAGTTCGTCTTCGCCCCGACGAAGCCGCTCCCGAGCTATCTCGTCGCGTTCGGCGTGGGGCCGTTCGACGTCGTCGACGCGGGGACCGCAGGCCGGAACAAGGTTCCGATCCGGATGATCGTCCCGAAGGGGCGCGGCGCCGACACACGCTGGGCGGTGGAGTCGACGGGGCCTCTCCTCGAGCAGCTGGAGACGTACTTCGACATCCCCTACCCGTACGAGAAGCTCGATCACCTCGTGATCCCGCGCGGCGGGGGGGCGATGGAGAACCCGGGGCTCGTGACGTACGCCTCCAATCTCCTGCTCGCGAAGGGCGCCGACGAGACGATCGCCTTCCGCCGCGCGTACGCGAGCGTGTGCGCCCACGAGACGGCCCACATGTGGTTCGGGGACTACGTGACCACGGCGTGGTGGGACGACATCTGGCTGAACGAGGCGTTCGCGACGTGGATGGCCTCGAAGACCGTGGCCCGCTGGAAGCCCGAGTGGAACGAGGCCGTGAAGCGCGCCGTCGACCGGTCCTCCGCGATGTCGGCGGACTCGCTCGTGACGGCGCGGCGCATCCGCCAGCCGATCGCCGGCAACGACGACATCGCGAACGCCTTCGACACGATCACCTATACGAAGGGCGCCGCCGTCATCTCGATGTTCGAGGGATGGGTCGGCGAGGAGGGCTTCCGGAAGGGGGTCCAGGGCTTCCTGAGATCCCACGCGTGGGGGAGCGCGACGGCGGACGACTTCGTCGCGTCGATCGCGGAGGCGACGAAGACTCCGGCCGTCGTTCCGGCGTTCCGGTCGTTCCTCGACCAGCCGGGCGTCCCGCTCGTGACGGCCGAGCTGGTCTGCGGAGGCGGCGCGTCGAAGCTGCTTCTTTCCCAGAAGCGCTTCCTGCCGACCGGATCCACGGGCTCCACGCGGGAGTCGTGGCAGGTGCCGGTCTGCGCGCGGACGGAGGATCCCGGCGCCTCGGCGACCTGCGTGCTCCTGACCGGGTCGTCCGGCGCGCTCGAGCTGCCGGGAGCGTGCCCGGCCCGGGTCCTGGCGAACGCCGGGAGCGGGTACTACCGGGTGCTCTACCGGGGAGACCTCCTGGAGAAGCTCCTCGTGGACGGCGGAATGCACCTGTCGGCCGCGGAGCGCGTCTCGACCCTTTCGGACGTGGCGAACCTGGCGCGCAGCGGAGACCTGCCCGTCGCGACGGCTCTCGCGCTGGTCCCCGTCTTCGCGAAGGATCCGGCCTTTCAGGTGGTCGAGATCGTCCAGCGGATCGCCGCGGGGCCGACCGACCTTCTCGTCACCGAGAAGACGAGGCCGACGTACCGGCGCTTCGTGAGCGACTCCTTCGGCGCGCGGGCGAGGGCGCTGGGCTGGACGCGAAAGGCCGGGGAGGACGACGAGACGCAGCTCCTGCGCCAGGCGCTCGTGCCGTTCGTCGCGAACGGGGGCGACGAGCCGGGTCTCGTGGCGGAAGCCACGCGCCTCGCGAGGGCGTGGCTGACGGACCGGGGCGCCGTCGACCCGCTCCTGACGTCCGGCGTCCTCGGCGTCGCCGCGCGTCACGGGTCCCGGGAGCTCTTCGAGGCGTACGTCGCGGAGGCGAAGAAGGCGTCGGACCGCCGGGAGAGATCGCGGCTGCTGCGCGCCATCGGGGGCTTCCAGAGCCCGTCGATCGTCCCCGCGGCGCTTGCCCTGACGCTCTCGACGGACTTCGACGCACGGGAGTCGATCGACATCCTCCGGGCGGAGGGGGCGGCCCGCGAGACGCTTCCGCAGGCGTGGGCGTTCCTGGTGACGAACTTCGACCGGCTGGCCGAGCGGCTCCCGCGCGACGCCCCCGCGTGGTTTCCGTGGATCGCATCCGACTTCAGCGACGAGGCGCACCGGGCGGAGGTGGAGTCGTTCTTCCGGGACAAGGCGCCGAACTACGCGGGCGGCCCGCGGGTCCTCGCGCAGGCGCTCGAAGTGATCCACCTGCGGGCCGCCTACCGAGCGGCGCAGCAGGGGAGTTTCGACGCCTTCCTCCTCCGTTACGAGTCGAAACCCAGGCTCCAGGTCAAGCCGGCTCCATGACTCGCCGGCGGAAGCGGCCGGTTTCCGCGCATCTGGCCGACGCGCGCGGCGTCGGCCGGCTCGCGGTCACGGCCGTCACGGGCGTGACCGACATCGTCGAGCAGATGCACGCCAACATCGTCCGGCTCTCGCCCGTCCTGGGCGAGAAGCCCCGGAAGCCTCTCGGCGGGATTCCCGGCCTCGTCTACCGGAGCATCCACGGCGTCACGCGGGCCGTCGGCTTCGGATTCGAGGCCGCCGTCGCGCTCGGGACGTCGAAGGCGGTCGACGCGCCGTCGTCGCCCCGGCGCGAGGCGCTGGTGGCCGCGCTCAACGGAGTCGTCGGAGACCATCTGGCCGCGACCGACAACCCGCTGGCGATCGCGATGAGCTTTCGGCGGGACGGGCAGCCCCTGATGCTGGACCGCCGGTCGCTTGCGGCTGCCGTCGCCCCCGCCGGACGCCGGATCGTCGTGTTGGTGCACGGGCTCTGCCGGAACGACCTGGGATGGCGACGCGACGGTCACGACCACGGTGCGTCCCTCGCGGCCGACCTGGGCTACACGCCGGTCTACCTCCACTACAACAGCGGCCGGCACGTCTCGACGAACGGACGTGAATTCTCCGGCCTGATGGAACGGCTGCTCGGGGAATGGCCCGAGCCGGTGGAGGAGCTCGTCATCGTCGCCCACAGCATGGGCGGGCTGGTGGCGCGCAGTGCCTGCCACTACGGACGGCTCGCCGGGCATCAGTGGCTGCAGTCGCTCTGTAAGATGA
>DAOMFB010000360.1:0-3495 GCA_035429585.1 Thermoanaerobaculia bacterium | reverse complement strand
GGCGCGCTCAGAGGCCGACGACGACGGCGCGGGTCGAGGCCGCGCGGACGCGCGTGAGGAGGTCCTCGAGGCCCTTCGGGCGCCCCGGCAGCCGCAGCGTGCCGCGGTCGTGCACGACGAGGATCAGGCCGGCGGGCCCGGGCCGGATGGCGCGGATCGTCGAGAGAGGGACCCTCACGATCCGGGTCGGGCAGACAAACCGCAGCACGCCGTCTCCCCCGAGCTCGACGCGGGTCGGGAGGGAGAGGAGCTGCGCTCCGAGAAGCCCCGTGGCGGCGAGCCAGACCAGCGCGAAGGCGAGGAGCCAGGCGGGGGAGGTGGGGCTGGACAGGGCGAGGGAGAGGAGGACCAGGCCGGCCGCCGCCAGCAGGCCGAGGGCCGCCAGCCCCAGAAGGCGGGCGGTCCGGGGCACCTCCACGGGATAGGTCGAGACGGCAGGGCTCATCGGGGCGGCTCCGGCCCGACGAGTATAGGTGCGCCCGTCGGGGAGGTCGCGTGCGTCCCGTCACCGGGCGCCGGGTCGCGGTCGCGCGCGGGCGGGGGCACAATCGGGCCGACCGAAGGAGACCGTCATGCCCGTCAACCTGAAGAACCGCAGCCTGCTGGACGTCACCGACCTCGCCGCCGCGGAGTTCCGCTTCCTCCTCGACCTCGCCGCCGAGCTCAAGCGCGCCAAGCGCGCGGGCCTCGAGCGGCCGCGCCTCGCCGGCAAGAACCTCTGCATCGTCTTCGAGAAGACGTCCACCCGGACGCGCTGCGCCTTCGAGGTGGCGGCCTACGACCAGGGGATGGGGGTGACCTACCTCGACCCGGCCGGCTCGCAGATCGGCCACAAGGAGTCGATGAAGGACACGGCCCGCGTCCTCGGCCGGATGTACGACGCGATCGAGTACCGCGGCTTCTCGCAGGAGAGCGTCGAGGTCCTCGCGAAGCACGCCGGCGTCCCGGTCTACAACGGACTGACCGACGCCTCCCACCCGACGCAGATGCTGGCGGACCTCCTGACGATGGAGGAGCACGTCGACAAGCCGCTCCGGAAGGTGACGTTCGCCTTCCTCGGCGACGCCCGGAACAACGTCGCCGCCTCCCTCCTCCTCTCGGGGGCTCTCATGGGGATGGACGTGCGGCTCTGCGGGCCGAGGGCGCTCTTCCCGGAGGAGGCCGTCGTGGAGCGCGCGCGGGCCCTGGCCGCGGCGTCGGGCGCGTCGATCGCCGTGACGGACGACCCGAAGAAGGGCGTGAAGGGCTGCGACGTGCTCTACACGGACGTCTGGGTCTCCCTCGGGGAGCCGGCCGAGAAGTGGGCCGAGCGGATCCGCCTCCTGAAGAAGTACCAGGTCAACGCGAAGCTGATGGCCGCCACGGGGAATCCCCGGGTGAAGTTCCTCCACTGCCTCCCGGCGTTCCACAACCGGGAGACGACCAAGGGCGAGGAGCTGTTCCGCACCTACGGCCTCGACGGGCTCGAGGTGACCGACGAGGTCTTCGAGTCGCCCGCCTCCGTGGTCTTCGACCAGGCCGAGAACAGGATGCACACGATCAAGGCCCTTCTCGTGGCGACGCTGGCCTGATGCGCATCCTCGTGGCGCTCGGCGGGAACGCCCTCCTGAAGCGGGGCGAGCCGCTGACGGCCGAGAACCAGCGGAAGAACGTCAAGATCGCCGCCGAGACGCTGGCGCCGCTCGGCCGCGAGCACCAGCTCATCGTCAGCCACGGCAACGGCCCGCAGGTCGGGCTCCTCGCCCTGCAGGGGGCCGCCTACTCGAAGGCCGAGACCTACCCGCTGGACGTCCTCGGGGCGGAGACGGAGGGGATGATCGGCTACATGATCGAGCAGGAGCTCGGGAACATCCTCCCCTTCGAGCAGCCCTTCGCGACGCTCCTCTCGATGACCGAGGTCGACCCCGAGGACCCGGCCTGGAAGCGCCCCGACAAGCCGATCGGTCCCGTCTACACGAAGGAGGAGGCCGACCGGCTCGCTTCGGAGAAGGGGTGGACGGTCGCCCCGGACGGGGCGGGCTTCCGGCGCGTCGTCGCGTCGCCGAAGCCGAAGCGGATCTTCCAGATCCGCCCGGTCCGGTGGCTCCTCGAGAAGGGGTGCATCGTCATCTGCGCGGGGGGCGGCGGCATTCCGACGATGTACGGTCGCGACGGCAAGCTCCACGGCGTCGAGGCCGTCGTCGACAAGGACCGCGCCGGCGCCCTGATGGCGCGCGAGCTCGGCTGCGATCTCTTCATCATGGCGACCGACGCCGCCGCGGTCTACGTGGATTGGGGGACGCCGGCGCAGCGGGCCGTCCACCGGGCCCACCCCGACGCTCTCGCGGCGTGGTCCTTCGCGGCCGGCTCGATGGGCCCGAAGGTCGAGTCGGCTGCCGAGTTCGCCCGGGCGACGGGGAAGACGGCGGCCATCGGGGCTCTCGCCGACGTCGGGCGGATCGTCCGCGGCGAGGCCGGCACGCACATCTCGTTGACGGCCACCGGCGTCGAGTTCTACTGACGCGCCCCCGCCGGCGCGCGGGTCAGGCCGACTTCTTCGCGGGCATCGCCGGAAGGAGCTTCCCGCTCAGGCGCTCGTTGACGGCGAGCTCCCCGCGGAGCCACTCCTTGTAGTCGTGCGTCGCGGCGTGGTGGATCTCGTGCAGGAGGTCCTTCCGGGCCCGGGAGAGGATGGCCTCGAGGTAACGGATCTCGTCGGAGGTCAGGTCGACCACGTGGACCACCGCCTTTCGTCTCGTGCGGCAGGGCCCGCGGCGGGCCGTGCCGCCACGGTCCAAGCATACCTCCGTGCGGCGGGGCCGGAGTGCGTTGACAGGCCGCAGGCGGGCGCATAGATTTCCGGACCGCCGGAACTCCGGATCCGAACAAGAACGAAAGGGGACTCTCATGAAGAAGTCATTCGCCTGTCTCGCCGTGGCCGCGTTTGCGGCGCTCGTGGCGACGGCGGCCGCCGCGCAGCCCCAGAAGGCGGTCGGGGGCGTGGCCCTCGCCGACTCCGTCACCGTGAAGGCCACGGTCACCGCGATCGCACCCGAGACGCGCGTTCTCCTCCTGAAGGGCGAGGGGGGCAAGGTCGTCTCGCTGCAGGTCCCGGAGGTCGTCAAGAACTTCCCGCAGATCAAGGTGGGCGACGTCGTCGTCGCCCGCTACGTCGAAGCGATCGCCTGGGAGCTGAAGAAGCCCGGCGCGCCCGGCCCCGGCGCGTCCCTGACGGAAGCGGCCGCCAAGGCGGTGCCCGGGGAGAAGCCGGCCGGCGCCGTGGCGTCGCAGGTCAAGGTGACGGTCGTCGTCCAGGCGATCGACGCGAAGAAGCCGTCGGTCACGGTCCAGGGCCCCGAGGGGAACCTCTACGACGTCAAGGTCAAGGACCCGAAGAAGCTCGAGGGCGTCAAGGTCGGGGACCGCGTCGAGATCACCTACACGCAGGCCCTCGCGATCTCCGTCGAGGCCGCTCCCAAGGCCCCGGCCGCCAAGTAGCCGTCTCCCGGGAAACCG
>DAOMFB010000359.1:0-3505 GCA_035429585.1 Thermoanaerobaculia bacterium | reverse complement strand
TACGGCACGATCACGTAGATCGTGTCGGCCGTCTCCTCGACCGCCTTCACCTTGACGCCGGCCGGGAGCTTGTTGTTGAGCTGCCCCTCGATGACCGCCTTGGGATTCTTGATCAGGGCCGCCCGGTATTTCGGGTTCTTCAGGGAGAACTTGGTCAGCATGTCCTGGATGGCGCCACGGGAGAGGGTTTCCGCCATGTCGATGGACTCCTTTCGCGGCGACGGCTTCGGCCGTCGATCCGTCGGTTAGACGAGGCTGACGTCGGCGTTGAACTCGACGTGGGTGTTCTGGCCGCCGATCGACCCGTTGCACTCGTACGAGGTCGAGTCGGTGCCGCCCTTGTCGCCGCCGCCGGCGACCATCTCGAGGGCGCCGTCGGAGAGCTGGGCGCCGGCCTTCGCCACGTACGGCACGATCACGTAGATCGTGTCGGCCGTCTCCTCGACCGCCTTCACCTTGATGCCGGCCGGGAGCTTGTTGTTGAGCTGCCCCTCGATGACCGCCTTGGGGTTCTTGATCAGGGCCGCCCGGTACTTGGGGTTCTTCATCGCGAACTTGGTCAGCATGTCCTGGATCGCGCCGCGGGAGAGTTTCTCTGCCATCTGCACTTCCTCCTAAGACTTCCTTCGGTCGTCCCTGCCTTCTGCACGGGTCCGCCGCATCAGCCAAGCGCAGGATCCGTGCCAGGCCGCCGCACGGGCGGCCCGCCGTCCGGTTCAGGGACTTGCGAGAAGGTGCGCGACGGCCGTCACATGCCGAATGGAGTCCGGGCTCCATGATCTGGAGTCCCGGCTCCATTTCTTGAGAAGTGATCTCGATTGGCCCGCGCCTCCCTAGAATGCGGGCTGCGATGTCTCCTGCCTTCGAGGAGGGGCCGTCTCTCGACGAGCGCGTCGCCCTCGTGACGGGCGCTTCCGCGGGACTGGGCCGGGCCACGGCCCTCGCGCTCGCCCGGACCGGAATGTCGGTCGTCCTCCTCTGCCGCGAGGAGACGCGGGGACGCGCGGCGCTCGAGGCGATCCGCCGGGAGACGGGCAACGGGCGGGTCGCCCTCCGGGTCGCCGACCTGTCGGAGCAGCAGGCCGTCCGTCGGGTCGCCGCGGAGCTCCTCCGCGCGTCGGGGCGCCTCGATGTCCTCGTCCACAACGCCGCCGTCTTCCGCCTCGCGCGGCACGAGACGGCCGACGGGGTCGAGGAGACGCTGGCCGTCAACCATCTGGCGCCGTTCCTCCTGACGGCCCTCCTCCGGCCCCTCCTCGCGGCCACGGACGGGGCGCGCGTCGTCGTCGTCTCCTCCGACGCCCACCTCCACGCCGGCATCGACCTCGCGGACCTCGAGGGGCGGGGGAGCTACGACGGTTACTTCGCGTACGCGCAGTCGAAGCTCGCCAACGTCCTCTTCACCTACGCGCTCGCGCGGCGGCTCGGCCCGTCCGGTCCGGCGGTCAACGCGGCCGCCCCCGGCGTCGTGGCGACGGAGATCGTCCGGGACCTGCCGGCGGAGCTTCAGGAGAAGTGGCGCCGGATGGGGACGAGCCCCGAGGACGGGGCCCGCGTCGTCGTCCGGCTGGCCGTCTCCCCGGAGCTCTCGGGCGTCACCGGGCGCTACTTCCGCGCCGGGGGCGAGGCGGCGTCATCCCTTCTCTCCCGCGACGAGGAGCTCCAGGAGGAGCTCTGGGAGGTCAGCGCCCGGATGACGGGGGCCGCCGGCTGAGGGCTTCCGTCAGGGGACGAAGCCGCCGTCGACGGCGAGCACCGCGCCGGTGATGAACGCCGCCTCCTCGGAGGCGAGGAAGAGGATCGCGTGGGCCACCTCGTCCGGCGTCCCGATCCGGCCGAGCGGGGTCCGGGAGAGGACGTGCCGCAGGACCTCGGGTCCGTTGGCCGCGTTCATCGGCGTGTCGATGTATCCGGGGCGGACGGCGTTGACCGTCACCCCCGAGGGCCCGAACTCCCGCGCCCAGACCCGTGTCATCGCCTCCAGCGCCGACTTCGAGGCGGCGTAGGCCGTCTGGCCCGGAACGGGAGCGGCGGCGAGGACGGACGAGACGCCGACCACCCGTCCCCGGCCGCGGGCGGCCATCCCGGGGACGACGGCCTGGACGGAGAGGAGCGCGCCGAGGGCGTTCGTGTCGAGGATCCGGGCCCAGTCGGACGGCCCGAGGGCGAGGGCGTCGAGGAAGCCGCGCGTGACGCCCGCCGCGTTGACGAGGATGTCGGCCGGCCCGAGAGCCGTCCGGGCGTCCTCGGCGGCGCGGCCGATCGCCGCGGCGTCGCGGACGTCGACCGCCGAGAAGGCGGCCCGTCCGGCCGGGCCCGGGAGCGCCTGCCGGGCCGCCTCCGGGTCGAGATCCCACACCGCGACGGCCGCTCCTTCGGCGGCGAGGCGCCGGGCGGCGGCCAGGCCGATCCCGCTCCCGCCCCCGGTCACGATGGCCACCTGCCCGGCGAACCGTCCGTCCCGCGACGTCACGAGGTCACCATGCCCATTCGAACGCCTCCTCCGGATCGCGCGCCAGCCGCCCGCGGACGTCCTCCACGTCGACGTCGGCGAGGGCCCGACGATACCCGTGCGTGCCGATGACGAGGGGCGGCTCTTCGTGGATCCGCCGCCGGAGGAGCCGGCAGAGGTCGTCGGCCCGCTCGCGCTGCCGCGCGTAGAAGTCGAGGAACCCCTCGCGGAAGGCGCGGTCGATCGCCGAGCCCTTCGGCGTCTCGCCGAAGAAGCTGCGGCGCGCCCGGCTGGTCGCCCGCCGCGAGAGGACCTCCTTCTTCCGCCGGGCGCGGAGCTCCGCGGGCGCCATCCGGTCGAACGTCTCCGGACGGAGCGGCTCCGCGAGGCCTTCCGTGTCGATGGCCAGGTTGAAGAAGCAGTGCTCGAGGTCGACGAGCGTCACGACGCAGCGCCCGTCCCCGGCGTCGACGAAGGCGTTCCGGGGGCGGATGTCGGCGTTCGCGAAGAGGAGGGCGAAGACGAAGTGCTTTCCGAGCTCGCGGGCGATGTCGGGGCCGAGGTCTCCCGCGAACTTCCGGCCCGGCGCCTCGGAGATCGCGAGGACCGGCTCGGCTCCCGGGACGACGCCGGCCCGGCAGGCCGGAAGGCCCGTCGCCGCCTGCAGGTGGTAGGCGAACGCCTCGACATGCGCCGTCTCCGGCAGGAGGAATCGCTTCAGGTAGACGCGGGGGGCCGGCCCGTCCACGTCGGCCGCGAAGACGAGGTTGTAGCGCCCCTGCTCGTCGTCCTCCACCGGCGCGAGCCGCCGGACGCGGAACCGCTCGCCGAAGGCGTCGAGCTCGCCCCCGGCGGCCACGAGGGGCGCGGGGGGGCGCCGGGAGAGGTCCCAGAGGCCGAGGTCGGCGGCCGACGGCACGCTCCCGTCGCGCCCGGCCACGCCGACGCCGACCGTCGAGAGGCCGAGGGCCGCGGGGGCGTCGACGTCGTTCGAGAGGGAGTTGCCCACCGAGAGGACGCGCTCCGGGGGGAGACCGATTCGGTTCAGGACGC
>DAOMFB010000358.1:0-3508 GCA_035429585.1 Thermoanaerobaculia bacterium | reverse complement strand
CTGAAGGGGTACGGCACCGCGTCCGCCGCGCGGAAGGCCCCCGTCACGCCGGAGACCTCCTTCGCCATCGGCTCGGTCTCGAGGGAGTTCACCTGCGCGGCGCTCCTCCTGGCCGCCGAGGAGGGAAAGCTCTCGCCCACGGCGCCGGTGTCGACGTTCTTTCCCGGCCTGACGGAGGCCTCCTCGGTCACGCTCCTCGACCTCGGCGGCAACGTCTCGGGCTACCGCGACTACTACCCGCTCGACTTCGTCGACCGCGAGATGTCGGAGAGCACGTCGCCGGACCAGATCGTCGCCTCGTACGGCCCGCGGCCGCTCGATTTCCCGCCCGGTTCGCGTTACTCGTACAGCAACACGGGATTCCTCATCCTCGGCCGGGCGGTCGAGAAGGCCACCGGCGAGCCGCTTCCCGGTTACCTCGCCCGGCGGATCTTCGGGCCCCTCGGGATGACGCGGACGACGCCCGGGGCGCCGCCGCCCGGCCCCGGCGTTGCGGAGGGGATGACGACGTGGGCCCTCGGCCCGCTCGAGCCCGCCCCGCCGGAGGGACCGGGCTGGCTCGGGGCCGCCGGAGGGATCTGGTCCACGCCGAAGGACCTCCTCGCGTGGGACCTCGCCCTGATGGAGGGACGCGTGCTGAAGGAGTCGTCGTGGAAGACGATGACGACGCCCCGGCGCCTACCGGACGGGCGGTCGACCGGCTACGGCTGCGGCCTCGGGGTGCGGGACCGCGGCGCCGCGCTCGTCCTGTCGCACGGGGGCGCCGTGAGCGGCTTCGTCTCGCGGAACACGCTCGTCCCGGCGACGCGCTCGGCCGTCGTCCTCCTGGCCAACGCCGACTTCTCCGCGATCGACGCCCTTCACGACGCGCTCCTCGAGAAGCTCCAGCCGAAGGGGGACGTTCCCGCGGTGGCGGGTCCGCCGGCGCGCGAGGCGGCGCTGTCGTTCCTCGCGCGGCTCCGGGAGGGAAACGTCGACCGCGCGGCGCTCGGCGACGACTTCGCCGCGTTCCTGACGCCCGGGCGCGTCGCGGCGGCGGCGATGTCGCTGAAGGCCGCGGGGGAGCCGAAGGACGTCAAGGTCGCGCCGCTTCGCGAGCGGGGCGGGATGGAGGTCGCCACGATCAGCTTCACCCTCGGAGGGGCGGCGGTCGAGGCGCTGATGTACCGGACGCCCGACGGGAAGATCCAGGAGTTCCTCTGGTACGGGAAGTGACGCTCCGCTCCGGCGGCGCGGCGCGGTATGGTGGGGGACGGTGAGCCGCGCCGTCACGATCCGCTACCGCGTCGCCGAAGAGGACTACGTCGCCTTCAACCGGTTCATCTTCTGGCGGAAGCGCTGGCTCCACCTCCGGAACGTCGTGGGGCTCGGCGCGGCGCTCGCGCTCGTCTTCTCGCTCCTCTTCGCGTCGGCGTGGGGAAGCCTCCTCGCGGCCGTGCCGGCGGGCCTCGCGATCGGCGCCGCCGCCTCGGCCTCCGGGGCGTGGCTGTTCCTCTCGCAGATGAAGCGGAGCGCGCGGAGCCACCTCGAGCGCTCGGGGGGAGCGGGCGAGCGGGAGGTGGAGCTCTCGGCGCGGGGCGTGCAGGGGATGACCCCCCCTGAGGACGGCTTCCAGGCGTGGGACGCCGTCGCCCTCGCGGGCCTCACGCCGGCCCACCTGTTCGTCCTCGTCGACCCGACGCTCGCCTACGTCATCCCGCGATCCGCGCTCCCCGGGGAGGCCCTGGAGATCGTCCGGACGGCGCTGCCGGGGCCGAAGCTGGTCGAGACGAGGCGCTGAAGCGGGGCGGCGCGGCCGGGCCCGTCAGCGGCGGGGCGCCGGAGGGTCGAGGCGCCCGTGCAGGTCGCAGTGGTCCCCGTGGGGATGGTGGAGGACCCCGCCGACGAGGAAGTCGGTGTGGTTCCCGTGCGGGACCGCTTCGTGGACGCCGCCGGGGGCGTGCCGGCAGCTGCATTCCACGGGGGCGCAGCCGCCGGGACGGCTCCGGCTCACCTCGAGCCGGTGCTCGTCCGCGTGCCCCTCGTGCGGCGCGTGGAGGTGTCCGTCGTGCAGGTAGTCGGCGTGGTCCCCATGGCGGATCTCGCGGTGCCCGCACCCCGGGCCGTGCCGGTGCTCGTGGTTCGAATGCTCGCTGCAGGCCATGCCCGCCCGATCGTCCCCCGGGCCCCGTTCCCCCGTCAATCCTCCCCGGCGGCGATAAGATGCCTCGCGGGGGTGTCGTCATGAGCGTGCTCACCTACGACCCCGTCCGGACCCTCCTCTCCAGCGACGAACCCGACAAGCTCCGCCAGGGACTCGCCCTCGTCCGCGAGGAGATCGCCCGCGTCGGCTCCCGGGAGGCGCGGCCGCTCTTCGAGCTCGTCTCGATGCTCTTCTACATCGATCCGCTCGACCGGCCCGACCTTCTTCCGGTCCTCGACGAGGCGGTGGACCTCGTCGTCGGCTTCGGTGAGTGGGTCATCCCGGCCCTGGTCGAGAGGCTCGACGCCGGAGACGTCAAGGCGCAGATCGCGGCGGGACATGCCCTCGGCCGGATCGGGGCCGACGCGATCCGTCCGCTGGTGGAGGAGTACGCCGTCGCGGCCGACGACTCGCACCGGGCCTTCATCCTGTACGCGCTGGGGAAGATCCGGTCCCCGAAGGTCCTGTCGGCCCTCCGGCTGGCCCTCGAGGCGGCCGCGTCGCCGGACCTCGAGCTGCGCGACACGGCGACCCGGACGCTCGGGCGGATGGCCGAGGCGATCCCGCCGGGGCAGCTGCCCGAGGGGCTCCGGCTGGAGATCCTGGAGCGCCTCCAGGCGAGCCTCGCCGACCGGAACACGGGCGTGAGGGCGAAGGCGATCCGGAGCCTCGGGAAGATGGCGCGCGGGGGCCACCTCCGGCCGACGGAGCGGGAGGCCCTGGTGGCGGCGTGCCATCGGCTCGTGGGGGACGACGAATCCTTCGACTGGGACCGGGCGTTCGTCATCCGCCGCGAGGCGGAGGAAGCCCTCCGGCACCTCTGATCGCCGCGAGGGTGAGCGTGCGCTTGAGGAAAGCGGGGCCGACCCCCGACAATGCACGGATGCCTCGCCTCGCGGCCCTCCTGTCGGCCCTGTCGCTGGCCGCCTGCGGCGCCCGTGCCCCCGCGCCCGGCCCGCCGGTGGCCGTCGCGACGATCCCGCCGCTCGCGGACCTCGTCGCCCGCGTGGCGGGGCCCGGCTGGCGCGTCGAGACCGTCGTCCCGCCCGGCGTCTCGCCGCACGTCTTCGAGCCGGCGCCGTCCGACCTCCGCAAGCTCGTCGACGCGGAGCTCGTCGTCGTCGCCGGGGCGGGGGACGACGACTGGATTAGGCGGGGCGGCGGCGCCGCCGGGGGGGCACCGGCACCGCCGCCGAGTTCGCCCTGGCCATCATCACTGCCCTGGTCGGGGCGGAAAAAGCCCGGGAAATCCAGGCGGCCATTCTCCAGAAGTAACCACTCACCGCTTCCGCCCCCCGGACTGGCCCTGCCTGGGCCAGGTCATGC
>DAOMFB010000357.1:0-3521 GCA_035429585.1 Thermoanaerobaculia bacterium | reverse complement strand
ACGAGTACCACGGTCCAGGAGGTGAACCCTACCATCCGGACCCGGCGCGCCAGGATCCTGACGGTCACCCGGGCCGGGACGAGGAAGAAGAGGTTGACGAAGAAGAAGACGAAGAGGAACGACCGGGAGAGGAAGGTCCAGCGCGCGGCGAAGACGACCAGGGTGAGGAGGAGGGTCCCGAAAAAGGAGACGCGCGCCACCAGGGAGACCTCGTCCTTGAGGCCCAGCGTCCGGCGGCTCCGGTAGGCGCCCGAGAGGAACAGGAGGCCGGACCAGAGGACGACGATCGGGCCGACGACCACGAGGTAGAGCGAGAACTCGAGGAGGCCGGCCGGGTAGAGGTGCGGGAAGAGCCGGGGAAAGAGGTCGTTCCGGAGCCAGTAGGCGGCGGGCACCGCGGCGAGGGTGACGCCGAGGTCCGTCGCGTAGGAGAGGGCGGCGATGGCGCGCGCCTGCTGTTTCAGCATCGGCGACTCGGACCCTGAACGGTCCGGCCGGTCATCCTAGCAAAGCGGATGCCCCCGGGCGGGGGCGCCGCGACGCCCCCGAAAGGAGTCGTTCGTAGGCGTCCGTGACGTCGGCCCAGCGGTACGCCGCACGGGCGCGGGCCCGGGCCGCCTCGCCGCGGCGCTCCCGCGCGGCCGGGTCGGCGAACAGCGCCTCGAGCCCCGCCGTGAGCGTCTCCGGGCGTCGCGCGTCCCAGAAGAGCGCCGTGTCTCCCGCGACCTCCCGGTTCTCCGGCGTGTCGTGGACGAGGAGGGGGCGGCCGAAGCCCATCGCCTCGATCAGCGCCGGGTGCGTGCCGCCCACCTCGGTGGCGTGGACGTACGCGGCCGCGTGGGCCAGGAGCTCGCGGTATCCCTCGCCATAGACGGCCCCCGGCGCGACGATGCGCGCGTCCCGGGCCGCCTCCGCGCGGACGGCGTCGATGAAGGCGGCGGCGTACGGCGCCGTGCCGACGAGCGCGAGCCTCAGGTCCCCCCGGAAGCGCGAGAAGCCGCGGACCACGGCGTCGGGGTTGTTCTCGGGCTCGAAGCGCGACACGTAGAGGACGTAGCGCCCGGGCGAGAGGCCGAGTGCGTCGAGCGTCCCGGTCCCTTCCGGGCCCGGAAGGTCGGCGCCGTACGGGATGAAGGTCGTCTCCGTTCCGTAGCGCCCGCGGTAGTAGTCGCGGATGACGCGGGCGTCGCTCACGACGGCGTCGGGGAGGACGCAGGAGAGCCGCTCGGAGAGGGCGTAGGCCGCCCGGCCGAGGACGCTCCACTTCCGGCGGTGGCGCTCGAGCCCGTCCACGTTCAGGACGACCCGCGTCGGAGCCCCGAGAAGGCGGGGGAGCCGGCAGGCGAGGGCGTTCACGGCGTTGCAGAAGAGGACGGCGTCGTAGCCCGCGCCCGCCGCGTGGAGGCCCGAGAGGACGCCGTGCACGACGGTGTCGAGGTACTTGTGGTGGATCGTCGGGAGCTGGACGACCCGGACGCCGCGATGCGTCGCCACGGCCGCCCCCGTGCCGCCCGGCCGGGAGTAGACGGTGACCTCGTGCCCCCGCTCGGCGAGGCGGGCCGAGAGCTCCTCCGCGAGCGTCTCGAAACCGCCGTAGGCGGCGGGGATCCCCCGCGTGCCCAGGATGGCGAGCCTCATCCCGGGATCCTCGCGCCGTCCGGGTCGTCGCCGAACCAGCGGAGAAGGTCGCGGTCGGAGGCGCGGCGCCGCGCCTGGATCTCCGCCCGCTTGGCGAGGAGACGCGCCCGGTTCTCCGCCAGCCACTTCAGGGCCGGCAGGGAGGTCCGCTCCACCGTGAGGCAGCCCCCCACGACGAGGAGGTCGCGCGGGAACGTCCGGGCGAAGGTGGCGCGGAGGTGCTCCGTCCCGGCGTTGTTGACCCGGAGGAGGAAGCGGTTCTTCACGGAATGGAGGTTCGCGAGGGGGGACATCTCGCGCCGCCGCTCCGGCAGGTTCCGGCGGCGGTGCCACGCCACGGCCGACGGGACGCAACGGGCCCGCCAGCCCCTCCCGCGGAGGCGCCACGCCAGGTCGACGTCCTCCCGGTAGACGAAGAAGTCGTCGTCGAAGAAGCCCGTCGAGATCCTCACGTCGGCGAGCGCCGCCGCCCGGTAGAGCGCCACGCACCCCGAGACGCCGAAGATCTCCGCCGGCGCGTCGTAGCGCCCGTCGTCCGGGCAGCCGGCCCCGATGTCGAAGTGACGGCCGCTCCGCGTCATCCGGATCCCGACGGTGTCGAGAACCCGCGTCGGCGCGAGCTCGGCCCCGTCGGCCCGGAGGATCTTCCCGGTGAACGCCGCGACCTCGGCGTGCGCGGGGCGGGCGGCCTCCTCGAGGAGGCGCTCGAGGAAGGAGGCGTCGAGGACCACGTCGGCGTTCAGGACGAGGACCCACTCGGCGCCCCCCTCGAGCGCCGTCGCGATGCCGAGGTTGTGCCCCCCCGTGTAGCCGAGGTTCTCGCGCGAGGAGACCACCGCCATCGGAAGGGGCGCCACCTTCTCGAAGGCCGCGAGCGCCGCCCGGGTCCCGTCCTCCGAGGCGTTGTCCACGGCGACGATCGAGAGGTCGCGGACCGTCTGGGCGAAGACCGTCGGGAGGAGCCGCTCCGCGTCGCGCGACTCGTTGTGGGTGACGAGGGAGACGGCGACGCGCGGCATCAGGCCCCCGTCCGGACAGGGAGAAGGGCGGATTTCCAGCCGAGGCCCAGCAGTCCGCGAAGGACGCGGACGTACGCCGCAGCGGCGTCGGGCCGCGCGTGGTCCCCCCGGACGACCGGCAGGAGGAGAAGGCGGAGGAGCGCGCCGGCGAGGAGGACGGCCCGCGCGCCGAGCCGGACGGGGAGGCCGGCGTGCCGGGCGAGGTACCGGAAGAGGTTCCGGGTGTAGAGGGGGAGGTAGTCCCGGTAGGGGAGCGCGTTCATCGTCGTGCCGCCCACGTGCGCGGCGCGGGCGGCCGGAACGTACCGGAGCCGGCGGCCGGACGCCAGGATCCGGGCGCAGAGGTCGACGTCCTCGAACCAGGCGGGCGCGAACGCGGGGTCGAAGCCGCCGAGCGCCTCGAAGACGTCCCGGCGGACGAGGAGCGCCGCCCCGGCCGGCTGTTCCACGTCGAAGGGGACGTCGCGCGGCCGGTCGAGGTAGCGCTCGGCGCGGAATCCGGCGTTGTCCGGGAAGAGCCGGTTGACGAGAAAGGCCTCGCGGGCGAGGGAGCCGAGCGTCGGGAGCCGGCGGAGCTGGAACCGGTCCTGGCCGGCTCCGGAGAGGGCCGGCGCCACGGCCGCGACCGACGGGTCGGCCTCCAGCGCCGCGAGGAGCGCCGCGAGCGAGGCCTCGCCGTCGACGAGGGCGGCGTCCGGGTTCAGGAGAAGGACGGTCTCGGAGGGAGCGGAGGCCTCCGCCCCCAGGTTGCAGGCCGGGCCGAACCCGAGGTTCGCGCCGGCCTCGATGACGCGCGCCCCGGCGCGCCGGGCCACCTCGGCCGAGCCGTCGCTCGAGCCGTTGTCGACGACGACGACCGGAACC
>DAOMFB010000356.1:0-3535 GCA_035429585.1 Thermoanaerobaculia bacterium | reverse complement strand
AGCGGTCGTCGCCTACGTCCTTGCCTCGGGACTGACCCGGGACTCCTCGGCGGCGGTGGCCGTGTCGGTCCCGGCGGGGACGGAGTCCGTCGAGCTCTCTCTGCCGCTCGAGGCCGACGCCTTCCCCGCCTACGGCGTCCTCCTCCGTACCGGGGCGGGCGCCGAGGTCCTCGAGCGCGCCGGGCTCCGCTCCCGAAGGGAAGGGACGGGGCCTGCCGTCGTCGTGGAAGTCCCCGCGGAGAAGCTCCCTCCCGGGGATTACGTCCTGACGCTCAGCGGGGTGCCGGCCCGCGGGAAGCCCGAGGTCCTGGCGCAGTTCGCGTTCCGCGTCCCGGCCCGCTGAGGCTCCTTTCCCCCTCCCGAAACGTTTCGGCCCCCCTTCCCACATCCCGTCAGAGACCGACGGACCTGTGGAAGGAGGGAGATCCCGCCGAATCGCCATCGGCCGCGCCGCCGCCGCCCCGGCCGCAACGGGTCGGGGACTCACACCAGCCCGACCGTTCCCGATCCGGAGGAACCGATCATGAGACGACTGGTTACGGCCCTCGTTCTTCTCGCCTTCTCGGCCACAACCCTCGCCGACGAGCCTCGCGTCGCGCGACAGAGGCCCGACCGGCGCGTCCCCGTCTACAGGATGGCCGCCGACGATGACGTCCTGGAAGTTCAGAAGTCGTTCGACCCGTGCGGACGGGCGAAGGAGATCGTCTTCAGCCTCCGCCTCTCCACCGGGGAGACCGAGGAGATCGTCGTCGAGACCGCGACGCACCGCGTCCGCGCCTTCGACCTCGTCTTCACGCCGGTCTTCCAGGCCGGCGCGGCCACGGCGGTCGCCGCGCTCTGGGTCGAGGGAGCCGGTCAGCGGGCATTCGTCGAGCTCTCCGGCCCGCCGGATTCCGAGGGCGCCCAGCTGGCCGCCCGCCTGGTCTCCAGCGTCCGGCTGGCGGAGCGGACGAGGCTCTTCGAGCGCTTCCGGTCCCGGATGCCGGCGGGACTCCCCTTCGAAGCCCTGAGACAGTCCCTCGACGCTTCGGGGGAGATCGGGCCGCTGGAGTACATGTCCTGCGCCCCGGCCGCGATCGGCGGGATTCTGATCATCGCCGGCTCGTGGGCCCTCACGGGCGCCTGCGCCGTCGCGACCGGAGGGGCCTGCCTCGGCGCGCTCGGCGTGGCCGTCGGCACGTCCATCCACATCGCCAACCAGATCGCAGACTCCTGCGGCTGAGGCGAAGCGCCCCGGCCGAAGAAACCGCTCGAAAGGAGGCATTCATGAACTCGAAGTGGCCGGAACGGGTTCTGCTCTTCGCCGCCGTCGTCGCCCTCGGGCTCGTCTCGAACGTCGCCTCGGCGCAATTCGAGTACCACGGCCCGGAGAACCAGGTCGGCTACACCGCCTGTCTCGAGATGCTCGACGGCTCGTACTGGTGCGACGGAGCCGGCTTCGTCTACCTCCCCCCCTCGTGCAACCTGCAGCGATGCATGCAGAGCTGCTACTCGTCGTATGCCGCGGCCGTGAAGAGGTGCGACGGAATGACGGACTCCCCGCAACGAGCGAACTGCATCTTCATCGCCGAGGAGAACCTGAGGTTCTGCTGGGAGAACTGCGAACGCTGGGGCGGCTGCTGGCCGTGGTGACCGCGCGTCCGCAGTCCCGGGGACCCGTGTGAAACGTATCGCGCCGCAACGCCACCCGGAGATGAGACGTGGAATCAGAAGACCCGCGAATCAAGGAGGAGACATGAAGCGAGTTCTCGGCATGACCCTGTTCGCCCTTGCGGCCCTCGGGCCCACGAGCCCCGTCCGGGCCGCAGACATCACGGAACGGCCGGACCCGTCCGCCCGCACCCGGTGGGGGATGTCGGAGCCGGTCCGGAGCGTCTATTCCGAAGGGGATCGAACGCTTGCCTTCACCGGAGTCCGTTCCCCGGGCGGACCGATGATGGTCGCCATCGAATACCTCGAGCCGGGCGTCCATCGCCGGCTCCTCGTCAGCACGCACCGGTTCCGCGACTACGAGAGCTCTCTGAAGTACTTCCTCTCCAACGTGGACCCCTCGTTCCTCTCGGCCGTCCGCTCCGCATCCGAGGTCGTGATCAACCAGCTCGCGAACGAACCCGCCGGGGGAGCGAACCATTCGCAGGAGAAGGGCCAGCTCGCCCTCGTCGAGATGGGCGTCCTCCGCCTGGCCGGCGCGAGCTCCGCGGTGCCCGGCGCGACGTACCTCGAGGCCGGCGGCTGGGACTGCGCCAAGATCACCCTCGACGCCGTGACCAAGGTCGCGGCATGCCAGATCGACCTGCTCCAGGGATACTGGGGTGTCGCCAAGTGTGTCGCTGGCCTCGCTTCGTACTTCCTGGTCGAGCAAGGAAACGTCCAAGGCTGTACGGACTTCATCCTGAAGCTGATCTGCGAGTCGAACGGCTCGAACTGGCACTTCTACCCGGCCGACCCGAACGTCCCCGGGTCGCACTGGGACTGCTACGAGTGCAATGCGACCTGCGTCGTCCGGGCCACCGATGAGGAATCCGGCGGGGGAGGGGGTATCTCCGGAGGGCGCGAACCCGAGATGCAGGATCCGAGCGCTCCCGGCGGACCCGGCGGAGGCACCTTCGGGTTCTCCTGGGTGCCGGGCGGAACCGTCGGCGTCTGCTCCTTCATCTACCTCAAAGACGGGAGAGTCATCATCCACTGCAACTGAACGTCCGAAGCGCCGGTGGGGGGGGCCCGGACGAGTCCGGGCTCCCCGGGCCGGCCTCCGGATTCTTGAAAACCGGCCGGAATCCTGACAGGATGTCGAAACTGCTCGAAGGAGAGTCCGACGGCTGAGGGATCCCCGGCAAGCATTCGACTCATGAACCTCATGGGCAAGGAGGCGGTATGAAGAAGATCCTGGCGGCGGCGGTCGTTCTGCTTCTCGCGGCTCCGGCGGCGCTCGCGGCCGAGAAGGGTGCCGAGAAACCGTCCTTCCTGGAGCGGGCGGTCCGGTTCCTGACGCTCCGCCCGAGCGAGGCGCCCGCGTCGCACCTCTCGTTCCGGCCCGTGGGAAGGGCGTTCGACGAGGCCGGCCGGAACCCGCTGGGCGGCGGGACGACCTGTACCTGCACCGGGCGGGGCGGCAACGTCGTGCCCGGCCAGGATCCCGGCGATCCTTACTACGATCCGTGCGATCCGTTCAGCCCCCCCGGAAGGGACGTCCAGGACCCCAACTGGTAGGCGCGGCCGGCCTCGGACGTCCGGCCGGCTCCTCCGCAGGCGCCCCGACGCCCGCCCTGCGGTGA
This sequence comes from Thermoanaerobaculia bacterium, assembly GCA_035429585.1. Lineage (GTDB taxonomy): Bacteria > Acidobacteriota > Thermoanaerobaculia > UBA5066 > UBA5066 > DAOMFB01. The sequence continues at coordinate 260 of DAOMFB010000356.1, read as the reverse complement.
GCTTGCCTGCCTTCGTGCCGCTCCTCCTGCTCGGCCTCCTCTCCGCGCCGGCACCGGCGGGCGCGGAGACGGCCTCCGCCGTCCCGAACCCTCCGCTCGTCGCCGGGGCCCCCGCCCGGAGAGACCTCTCGCCGGGAGAGTCGCTCCGGTTTCGCGTCGAGCTCGAAGCCGGGCAGTTCGCCCGCGCCGAGGTGGAGCAGATCGGCATCGACGTCGGCGTGGCGCTCCTGGCCCCCGACGGCAGGAAGCTGATCGAAGCC
>DAOMFB010000355.1:0-3543 GCA_035429585.1 Thermoanaerobaculia bacterium | reverse complement strand
GGCCCGCGCCGCCCCCCGTCGCGACGTAGACGCGGCCCTCCGGGTCGGCCGCCGCGGCGAAGACGACGGCGTCGGCCGCGTCCTCGGGCCACTCCTTCGGGCCCAGGGGGACGCCGAGCGTGAGCCGGCCGTCGGCCGTCACGGCCGTCCCCCGCGCGTCCCCGGTCAGGAACTCGCGCGCCGAGGCCGTGGCCGCGATGCGCGTCGTCGCGCCCGCCACCGGGATCGAGGCCAGGAGCGCGGCGAGAACGAGAGTCGATTTCAGCACCGGACGGTCCTCCCGAGAGCGAAGTTTCCGCCCGGTCACGAGCGGGGCCTTTCGACGTCGAACTCCAGCCGGATCGAGCCGGCCACCGGCCGGTCCAGGACCACGATCTCCTCGGCGACGATGCGGGATCCGAGGCTCCCTCTCGGCCCCTCGCCCCGCTCCCCTTCCGACAGGAGCGCGGCGGCCGTCGGCGGCAGGGCCGACAGCGCGTCGGAACCGGTCGCGGCGCCGCGGCCCGGGACCACGATGGCCGCCCCGAGGCGGTCGCCGGGGACGATCCGCTCGAGCCAGCGCCGGAGGTCCGCGAGCGTCCGCGGCTCGCCCGGATTCAGGGTGATCCGGACGCCCGACAGGACGTTCCCGTCGCCGATCACGAGGGTGGCCCGTCCGTCGGGCAGCTCTTTCGGGACGCGGACCCGGAGCACCTGCGCCGTCTCGCCGCCGCGCCGGTCGGCCAGGCGGACGGAGGCGACGACGTCGGCGCCGGGGGCGACCTTTCGCGAGGCGAGGGCGGCGTCGAGAATCCGCAGCCGCCGCTCGCCCTCCTCGCTCGAGACGTCGATCGTGAGAGCCGAGATCTTCGGATCCTCGAACTCGTTGTCCGACAGGAGGCCCGCGAGGACCGCCGCGGAGAGGATCGCGGTCTCGCGCGCCCGCGGGCCCGACACGAGGTCCTCCCAGGAGAAGGAGCCCGCCGCCGTCTGAAACGAGATGCGGAAGCGGAGCGTCCGCTCGCGGGAGGTCGGGTCGGACGTCGTCAGGGCGGCGTCCGTCGAGAGGGAGAGGAGCGACGGAAGGAGGCGGGGATGCGGCGCGAGACGCCAGGTCAGCTCGCGGCTCGCCGTCCCGGAGCGGAAACGGAACCGGACGGGGACCATCGGCGCGGCGGCGTCCGTCCGCCCCGCCACACCGGTGTCGCGGTCCTTCGTCAGCCGCCAGGACGGCGGCGCGACGGCGTAACCGACCTTGAAGGACTGGTAGACGCTCGGCACGACGGTGACGACGCGGGCCGGCGCCACCGGGAGCGCGATCTCACCGAATCCCAGGAAGGGATGCCCGAAGGCGAGGAACCGGCCGTCCGGTCCGACGCGGGTCACGGTTCCCGTCACGCCGAGCTGCAGGTCGCCGTCCACCAGGAGGGCCGTGATCGCGGCCCCGGCCGAAAGCGGCGGCGCCGTGGCCGGCGTCACCGTCGGCGCCCCGCCGGAGAGGCCCGCCGCGGCCGCCGCGGTCCCGATCCCGAGTCGCGCGAGGACCGGCGCCCCCCGGAGGAGGGCTTCGGCCGGAAACCCGCTCCAGCTCGGCGCCAGAAGCGAAGCCGCCGGAGCCGGCAGGAGCGCCTGCATCTCCTCGAACCGCCGTCGAAGGAGCGGCAGCCGGTCGTCGCCTTCCCCCGCCAGCGCTTCGAGAAGGGCGCCGGAGCGCGGGAGGCCGGCCGAGCGGTCGCCGCCGGGGGCGACCGCGGGCCCGTCGATGGCCAGCATCGGCTCGATGGGCGTGACGCCGCCGATCGGTTCCTTCGAGAAGGCGAAGCCGCTCGAGAGGGCCCCCGCGAGCCGCCCGTCCAGATAGACGGGGCTGCCGCTCATCCCGGCCACGATGCCGCTCTTCTCCAGGCCGAGGCCCGAGGCGCGCACGAGGATCACGGACCGGCCGGGGGTCAGCCCCGGAACGACGCCGAGCACCTCGACCTCGAACCGCTCGGCCCGCTCTCCGTCCATCACCGTCAGCCCGTAGCCCTTCATTCCGGGGACCACCTGACCGAGGGGGAGGATTTCCTGCGCCCCGGCCGACGTCGCGAGCCCGAGGAGAAACGCGACCGCCGTCACGTTCTTTGACCGCGCGCGAACGCCCGTGCTACCTTGCGCCGGCGGACCGCGACGGGCCCGTCGCCGAAGCTCACGTAAGGAGGCCATGACGGAAACCGGCGGCAACAACCTTCTCCAGCTGTTCCTCAGCGCCGGCTGGACGGCCAAGGCGGTCCTCGTCATCCTGGCGGTCTTCTCCCTCGCGTCCTGGGCCATCATCGTCGCCAAGGCGTGGAGTTTCGCACGGGCGCGGACCCAGACCCGCGGGTTCCTCCACCACTTCCGGAAGAGCCGGAAGTTCGCCGACGTCCTCTCCGTCTGCGACCGGTTCGAGGGGAGCCCCCTCGTCGGGATCTTCCGGTCCGGTTACGCGGAACTCGACCAGCAGGTCCGGGACGGGCGCGAGGTCGCGCCCGCGGACACGAGCCGACTCTTCGTCCGCAGCCTTCCGGCGATCGAGCGCGCCCTGCAGCGCGCCGCCGGCGTGGAGACGACCCGTCTCACGCGGAAGATGCAGTTCCTCGCCACGACGGCCTCGGCGACGCCCTTCATCGGTCTCTTCGGCACCGTCTGGGGCATCATGGTCGCCTTCTCGCAGATCGCGGCCAAGGGCTCCACCTCCATCGTCGCCGTCGCGCCGGGAATCGCCGAGGCGCTCGTGAACACGGCGGCAGGCCTCGTGGCCGCCGTACCCGCCCTGATCGCCTACAACAACTTCAACGGCAAGGTCCGGGTGATTCGCGCCGAGATGAACGACTTCGCGCTGGAGTTCCTGAACCTCGCCGAACGCCACTTCACCTGAGGCGGCGCCGATGTCCTTCCGGCTCGACGACGAGACGAACGCCCTCTCCGACATCAACGTCACCCCCCTCGTCGACGTGATGCTCGTCCTCCTCGTCATCTTCATGGTGACGGCGCCGCTCCTCCAGCAGGGGATCGACGTCCAGCTTCCGAAGTCGGTCTCGCAGAACCTCCCGCAGGAGCCGGAGGACCCGCTGATCCTCTCGATCACGAAGGGACAGGTCTATTACCTGAACGAGACGCCCATCCCGAAGCAGCAGCTCGCCGAGCGGATCAAGATCATCCTCCGGAACCGCCGGAGCAAGGCCATCTACCTCAAGGCGGACAGGAACCTCGCCTACGGGACCGTCGTCGAAACGATGGACGTGCTGAATCGCCTCGGCGTCGAGAGCCTCGGCATGGTGACGGAGCTCCGGAGTCTGGAGAAGCCGTGACGGTCTCGGAGATCCTCGAGAGACGGCTCGCGCTCGCGGAGGCGCCTCCCGCCTTCGGGCCCCTCATCTCGTTCGCGGCCCACGCCCTGTTCCTCGTCTGCCTGGTCCTCGTCTCGAGACCCCGCCTGGTGACCGTGATCCCCGTCGCGCTTCCGGTCCGCGTCGTCTCGCCCGCCGCCCTGGGCGTCCGGCCCGCGGCGTCCGCGCCCGCGCCCGCGCCGGCGCCGGCCCC
>DAOMFB010000354.1:0-3549 GCA_035429585.1 Thermoanaerobaculia bacterium | reverse complement strand
CCGGCTCGCGCGGGAAGAGCGTCAGGCGGAACGACGATCCCGGAAGGAGCGGCTCCACGCCGACCGACGAGGCGCCCGCGAAGTCGGCGCCGAGGCGCTCGTGGAGGAGCGCGAACGTCCGGACGGTGAGGACGCGCGCCGTGAGACCCTGCTGGCGGCGGAGCAGCTCGAGCGCGAGAGGCCAGAGCGAGAGCGAGACGATGACGCCGATCATCAGGACGACCGTCGTCTCGAGGAGGGTGAATCCCCGGCGGCTCACGGCCAGCCCCCCGCGAAGACCCACCCCTCCTCCACGAGCCGCCGGCCGTGCCGGCCGTACCCGAGGTCGAGCCGCGCGAACCAGAGGTCCGGGTGGGGACCGGGCTTCAGACCGAGCCGCGGCGTCCGCTCCGCGAGGCCGTCCACGAACTCCGGGGGGCCGAAGAACCCGCGCTCGTGGGCCGGAAGGAACTCCGACCGCGCGGCCGTCCGCAGGAAGACCCACTCGCTTCTTACGGCGCGGAGCGCCCGCTCGCGGTCGAGCCGCTCCCGGTCGAGGTCCCGCCGCCGCGCGAGGAACCCCGCCCCCATCGTCAGGGCGATCCCGAGGATCGAGAGCGCCACGAGCGCGCCGAGAAGGCTCGTTCCTGAGGTCGCCCGGCGCATCGGCCCGCCAGTCTACGTCGGCGGCCGACGGGTCGAGGCCACGAAAAAGGGGCCGGGCGAGACGCCCGGCCCCTTCGTCACGATCGGCGTCGGACGGTCAGAGCTTCGGCAGGAACGAGCGGACGATGTCGTCCGTGGTCGGCTCCTTCGTCTGCTTGGCGCGGGCCCGCTCCTTCATCTCCGTGAGCCGGTCGATGAGAGAGGGGACCTTCACCTCGTAGAGGATGCCGCACGACATGATGTCGGTCTCCCGGGTGAACGCGAGGGCCGCCGCGCGGCTCGTCCGGTCGTGGGTCTCGGGAATCGGGCGCGCCTTGGCCTTGAAGGCCTTGAACTGGTCGTCGCCGCGCCAGGTGACGCAGGGGGACATGACGTTCAGGAACGCGAAGCCCTTGTGGGCGAAGGCCTTCGCCATCAGGTCCACGGTTCCCTTCACGTCGCCCGAGAAGGCGCGCCCCACCCACGTCGCCCCGACGGAGAGGGCCAGCTCGCACGGGTCGAAGCTGGGCTCGGGGTTGCCGTAGTAGGTCGACTTCGTCTTGTCGCCGGACGGGGTCGTCGGCGCCGCCTGCCCCTTCGTGAGGCCGTAGATCTCGTTGTCCATCAGGACGTACGTGACGTCGAGGTTCCGGCGGCACGAATGAAGGAAGTGGTTGCCGCCGATCGCGAGCCCGTCGCCGTCGCCTCCCACCGCGACGACGTGCAGCTCGGGGCGGGAGACCTTGACGCCGGTGGCGATCGTCAGGGCGCGGCCGTGGATGCCGTTGAACCCGTACGTGGCCACGTAGCCGGGAAGGCGCGAGGAGCAGCCGATGCCGGAGACGACGACCGTCTCCCACGGGTTCCACTGCAGCTCGGCCATGGCGCGGTAGACCGCGGTCAGGACGCCGAAGTCGCCGCAGCCGGCGCACCAGACGGGCTTCAGGTCGGTCTTGTAGTCGCCGGCGGTGAAGGCGGGAGCGGTGGCGCTCAAATCAGCACCTCCTCGTGGGACATCTGGGACAGGGCCTTCCTGATCTGCTCGGCGACCTCGGGCACCGTGAGGTTCTTGCCGCCCGAGCGGGCGAAGATCTTCACCTTCTCCTCCGGCAGGTCCATGAAGGTCCGGATGTACTTGTAGAACTGCGCGGCGAAGGAGATCTCGATGACGAGGATCCGCTTCACGCTGTGCTGGAAGTCGAGGAACTGCGCCTTCGGGAAGGGGTAGAGGACCTTCGGCGCGAACGCGGCGACCTTCGCGCCGGCGGCGTTCGCGGCCTCGACGGCCTCCTTCACCGGACCCTTCGAGGAGCCCCAGCAGAGGATGCCGAGGTCGGCCTTCTCGGGGCCCATCCGGTAGAAGTCGTGGTACTTGTCCCGGATGGGGCGGAGCTTCCGGTAGCGCTTGGCGCTCATCTTCTCGTGCAGGAGGTGCATCGAGCCGGGACGCCCGTTCTCGTCGTGCTCGAGGCCGTTCGTCTGGTAGATCGCTCCCTTGATCCCGGGGTACGACATCGGCGAGACCCCGTCGGCGGTGTCCTTGTAGCGCTGGTACGGGGCCATCTCCTCGGGCTTCGGCACGCGGCGGTCGATGACGGCGTGCTTGAAGGTCTCGGGGCTCACCGTCTCGCGCCGCTGCGCGATGGCCTGGTCGGCGAGGACGATGACGGGGATCTGGTACTCCTCGGCGATGTTGAAGGCGTCCACGGTCGCGTGGAAGCAGGTCTCGACGTCCTCGGCCGAGAGGACGACGCGCGGCTGGTCGCCGTGCCCCGCGAAGACGCCCTGGAACAGGTCCGACTGCTCGGTCTTGGTCGGCAGGCCCGTGGACGGGCGGCCGCGCTGGACGTTCCCGACGACGGCGGGGACCTCGGCCATCGCCGAGAGGCCCAGCGTCTCGGTCATGAGCGAGAGGCCGGGGCCGGACGTGGAGGTCATCGACTTGACGCCGGCGAACGACGCGCCGACGACCGCGCCGATGGCGGAGAGCTCGTCTTCGGTCTGGACGACGGAGCCGCCGACCCGCGGGAGCCACTCGGAGAGGAAGTGGAGCACCTCGGAGGAGGGGGTGATCGGGTACCCGGCGAAGAAGCGGCAGCCGGCGTGGACGGCGGCGATGGCGCACGCCTCGTTCCCCGAGAGGATGACCTTCGGAGCCCCCTTCGTGTACTCGAGCCGCTTCGCGTCGCCGATCGTCCCGAGCGTCTTCGCGAACGCGATGCCCGCCTCGAACCCCTTGACGTTCGCCTCGAGGAGGCCCGCCTTCTTGCCGCTGAACTTCTTCGAGATGGCCGCGCGCATCGCGTCGACCGGCACGTTGAAGAGCCCCGCGAGGATCCCGAGCGTGACGATGTTCTTGGCGGCCTTCGTCCCCGCCGCGTCCGTGGCGATCTGGACGTAGGGGACGGCGATCCGCTGGGCCTTCGGCGCGATCCCCTCGGGCGGCGGCGTCGGGTCCGAGGCCTCGTAGAGGATGATGGCGTCGTCTCCCGGGACCATCTCCCCCTTGAACCGGCCGTAGTCGGCCCAGTTGAAGACGACGAGGACGTCCACGCGGTCCGCCTGCGCCTCGATGTGCTTCACGGCGATCCGGACGTTGCAGGACGACTCGCCGCCCCGGATCTGCGGGCCGTAGGCCTCCGTCTTGATGACGTTCAGCCCTTCGAACGCTGCGGCCTGGGAGACGATGTCGCCGACCGTGATGACGCCGTCGCCCCCCGATCCGACGATACCGAGAGTGAGTTCGCTGGACGGCATGGACTGGAACCTCCGGCCGGCAAGTCTCTGCGGAGCGGCTCCCCCCCGCGATGATTCAAATGACTCAGGGAAAACGGGATGCCCTCGGCGCCGTTCAGCGCGAGAGGGCCGACAGGAGCTTGCGCGCCGCCTTCTCCCCGGCGGCGCGCGAAGCCTCGGCCTCGGCGG
>DAOMFB010000353.1:0-3556 GCA_035429585.1 Thermoanaerobaculia bacterium | reverse complement strand
TGGGGCGCCCCGGCCCCGGTCGTCTTCGTGAGGCGGCTCGTCGACCTCAAGCCGCTCCTCGTCTGAGCGCTACTTCCTCTGCGGGACCGAGGGGGGCGTCAGCGTCGCCGCGTCGAGGAGGGTCTTCCGCATCGCCGACTGGAGCGCCTCGTTCTCCTTCGGCGGGACGAAGCCGTGGTGCTCGAGGATGTGCCAGAGGCGGCCGACGATGACGTCGGACTTCGCCTGGCGGAGGAGGTAGTCCGTCGCGCCCGACTGGATGGCGAAGGCGAACCGGCTCCGGTCGATCCGCGCCGACATCAGGACGACCGGAAGGTCCGTCGTGGCGGGCTGGGAGCGGAGGATCCGCGTCACGTCGAACCCGTCCATCCCCGGCAGGCTGGTGTCCATCAGGAGGAGGTCCACGTCCTCCTTCAGGAGGATCTCGAGCGCCTTCTCGCCGGTGGCCACGCCGATCGTCTCGCAGGCGTACTGGCCGAACTCGTCGCCGAGGTCGCTCCGGGTCCGCGCGTCGTCGGAGACGATCAGGATGACGGGCCGGCGGGTCTTCTTCGGCGGGGTCGGCGGGGCCTTGGGCCCCAGCGGCGTCGCCGTCTTTCCGGCCGGGATCGAGGCGGCGGAGACCTCGAAGCTGAGGCCCGAGAGGGACGGGACCGGCGCCCCCGGAGCGGAGGGGAGCGGCGTGAAGTCGGGCTCGATCTGCGGCCAGTCGGGAGCGGGGACCGGCGCCTCGGGGGGGACGGCGGCCGGAGCCGGCGGGACGGCCGCGACGGCGGGCGCGAAGGGACGGAGCATCGCCAGCTCGGCCTCGAGCTCGGCCGCCGAGGGGAACCGGGCGTCGGGGTTCTTCGCGAGGGCCCGGAGGACGATGGCGTGGAGCTCCGGCGAGATGTCCGGGAAGCGCGACAGGTCCTCCGGGATCGCCTCGGAGACGTGCTTCATGGCGATGACGAGGGGGGACTCGCCGTCGAACGGGACCTTCCCCGTGAGCATCTCGAATGCCATCACGCCGATCGAGTAGACGTCGCTCCGCGCGTCCGTCGGCCGGCCGAGGGCCTGCTCGGGCGACATGTAGTGCGGCGTCCCGACCATCACGCTGTCGAGGGTGAGGGTGACGCTCTGCTTGCCGCGGGCGAGCCCGAAGTCGAGGATGGCGACAGCCCCGCTCTCCTCCACCATGACGTTCTGCGACTTGAGGTCGCGGTGGATGATCCCGAGGCGGTGCGCCGCGTCGCTCCCGAGGGCGATCTGGCGGAGGATCGAGATGGCCGTGGGCGGGGTGAGCCGCCCCTCGCGCTGGATGAGCGTCCGGAGGTCGATGCCGGGGACGAACTCCATCGTGATGTAGGGGAAGTCCCCGCTCATCCCGAAGTCGTGGATCCGGGCGACGTTCGGGTGCTTGATCTTCCGGTTCAGGTTGATCTCCCGCTTGAAGCGGGTGAGGAGCTGCTGGTCGTCCGTCTCCCAGTCCGGGGAGAGGACCTTGATCGCGACCTCCTCGTCCAGCTCGAGGTCGTGCACGCGGAAGACGATCCCCATCCCGCCGCGTCCGATCGTCTCGATCCAGCGGTAGCGGGGAGCGCCCTCGAAGAAGCGGTCGCGGAGCCGGTCGAGGTTCATTCGTCAGGTCGTGTCACCGGGACACGGTGCGGAGCGTAGCAGGCCGGGGCGCCCCGGGAAACGTGACCCCGGCCACGCTCCGGTCGCACGGCGCGCCGGCGGGGAGAGGCGATAATCGCGGCGCCGTGAGACGTGCTGACGCCCTCGCCGCCGGCCTCTTCGCCCTCCTCGCGGCCGTGTCCGCGGCGGCGGCGGGACAGCCCGTCCCTCCGGACACCCCGGCCAGCCACCCCCTGCCCCCCTTCACGCTCCCGGACCTCGAGGGGCGGATGATCGGCGCGTCGACGTTCGAGGGACGGAGCCCCGTCCTCGTCGTCTTCGTCAAGGGAACGTGGTGCCCGCACTGCGTGGACCTCCTGATCGAGCTCGAGACGCTGAAGGCGACCGACCTCGCCCGCATCCCGGTCCTCGTCATCTCGCCGCAGCCGGCGCCGCAGACGGTGCAGTTCCTCGTCGGGCTCGAGGCCTCCCGGAAGATCCGGCTGACCCACACCTTCCTGACCGACGCGGGGCTCCGCTTCGGGCCGCGCTACGGCCTGGCCCGCGAGGTGAGCGGCCGCCAAGGAAGGCCGGCGAGCGTCCTCTATCTCGACCGCGAGGGCCGTCAGGTCTGGGGCTGGACGGGCGGGCACGACCAGAGCGTTCCGGTCGGCCCGTCGCTCCACCAGCGGCTCGAGGAGATGCGGGTCAAGACGCCGTGACGGCGCCGGGCCGCCGCGGCGCCGGAACCGGCCGGCGGGACGCCGCCACCCCTCCGGTAGACTCGCCGTCCGTGAGGCGCCGCCGTTGACGTTCTGGGGATCCCGACGCGTCCTCGTCACGGGAGGGGCCGGGTTCCTGGGCCGGAACCTCGTGCGGAAGCTCGCGGAGCGGGGCGCGGGCCGCGTCGACGCCCCGCCCATCGACGAGCTCGACCTCCGCGACAAGGCCGCGATCCGCGCGGCCCTCGGCCGCGTGAAGCCGGACCTCGTCATCCACGCGGCGGCCATCGTCGGCGGCATCGGCGCGAACCGGGCCCACCCGGGCCGCTTCTTCTACGAGAACGCCGTCATGGGGATCGAGCTGATCGAGGAGGCGCGGCGGGCGGGCGTCGGGAAGCTCGTCTGCCTCGGCACGATCTGCGCCTACCCGAAGCTCACGCCGGTGCCGTTCCGCGAGGAGGATCTCTGGAACGGATACCCGGAGGAGACGAACGCTCCCTACGGCCTCGCCAAGAAGATGCTCCTCGTCCAGCTCCAGGCCTACCGCGCGGAGTACGGCTTCAACGGGGTCTTCCTCCTCCCGGTGAACCTGTACGGTCCCGGCGACAACTTCGACCTCGAGACGAGCCACGTCATCCCGGCCATGATCCGGAAGTTCTCCGAGGCGACGGCGGCCGGCGCGCCCGAGGTCTCGCTCTGGGGCGACGGCTCGCCGACGCGCGAGTTCCTGTTCGTGGAGGACGCGGCGGAGGGGATCCTCGCGGCGGCCGAGCGCTACGACGGGGCCGAGCCGGTGAACCTCGGCTCCGGCGAGGAGATCTCCGTCCGTGACCTCGCGGCCCTCGTCGCGCGGGAGACCGGCTACGCCGGCGCCGTCCGCTGGGACGCCTCGAAGCCGAACGGCCAGCCCCGGCGCCGCCTCGACGTCTCCCGGGCCGGGAGGCTCTTCGGCTGGCGGGCGGCGACACCCCTCGCCGACGGCCTCCGGCGGACGGTGGCGTGGTACCGGGAGAGCCCGGGACGGGCCTGACCTCGCAGGGCGGTCCCGGGCCCGTTTCGCCTGCTAGTAGCGGTCGCGCCCGCGGCCGTAGCCGCCGCGTCCGCCGCCGCCGGTGCGGGGCTCCTGCGGCCGGGCCTCGTTGACGCGGAGCGCGCGGCCGTCCACCTCGCGGCCGTTCAGGGCGCCCATCGCCTTCTGGGCGTCGGCGTCGGCCATCTCGACGAAGCCGAAGCCC
>DAOMFB010000352.1:0-3564 GCA_035429585.1 Thermoanaerobaculia bacterium | reverse complement strand
CCGCCGCCCCGTCGAGGACCGGCCGGACCCCCCGGCCCGAGCCGAGGAGCTGGGTCAGCTCGAGCAGGGCGTCCAGCTCGCGGGGCTCCCGGGCGGGGCCGGATCGGGGGCGTGCCATCGGGCGGATCCTACAAGAATGTCGGAGGTCCTGCGGGCTGGCACAAGATCGTCAGCCCGTCCGCCCCGCCGGGGGCTCCGCCCCGGGCGCGGCCGCCGGCGGCGCCCCGGGAGCCCCCCGTCGAGCCGGCGTCACGATATCGTCCGCCGCGGGAGGCCGCCGTGAAGACCTGCTTCCCGTTCCTCGTCGCCGCCCTCGCCCTTCCGGCCGCCCCGGCGGCCTTCGCCGCCGATCCCGTCGCCGCCGACCCGCGCGTCGTCCAGGCCCTCGACCTGGCACGGACGTGGCTGGAGGCGCAGCGGGCGTACGAACAGGTCCCGGGCCTCTCCGCGGCCGTCGTCCACGACCAGGAGCTCCTCTGGACGGACGCCTTCGGGTTCGCCGACCCGGCGGGCGGACGGAAGGCGCGCCCCGACACGATCTACAGCATCTGCTCCATCTCGAAGCTCTTCACGGCGATCGCCGTGATGCAGCAGCGCGACGCGGGGAAGCTCCGCCTCGACGACCCCGTCTCCCGCCACCTGCCGTGGTTCACGATGAAGCCGGGGGGTCGCGACGGCACGGAGATCACCGTGGAGGGGCTCCTCACGCACGCCGCGGGGCTCCCCCGCGAGGCCGACGTGCCCTACTGGTCGCCGCCCCTGTTCGCCTTCCCGACGCGCGAGAAGGTCATCGAGCGGCTCGCCGGACAGCAGGCCCTCTACCCGCCGGAGACCTACTTCCAGTACTCGAACCTCGGCCTGACGCTGGCCGGCGAGGTCGCGGCCGCCGCGGCGGGCGTCCCTTACGACACCTACGTCCGGAAGAACGTCCTCGAGCCCCTGAAGCTCTCGAGCACGACGCCCGAGATGCCCGAGGGCGAGCGCGGCGGACGCCTCGCGGCCGGATTCAGCGCGCGCGGCCGCGACGGCCGGCGAACGCCGGTCCCCTTCTTCACCGCCAAGGGGATCGCCCCGGCCGCCGGCTTCGCCTCGACGGCCCAGGATCTGGCCCGCTTCGCGTCGTGGCAGTTCCGGCTCCTGTCCGCCGGCGGCGCCGAGGTCCTCCGGGCGAGCACCCTCCGCGAGATGCAGCGGGTCCACTGGGTCGATCCCGACTTCAAGACGATGTGGGGGCTCGGGTTCGCCGTCGAGGACCGGGACGGCACGGCATTCGTCGGCCACGGCGGATCCTGCCCCGGGTACCGGACCGCGCTCCTTCTCCAGCCCCGGACGAAGCTCGCCACGATCGTGATGGCGAACGCCTCCGGGGTCGACGTCGGCGACTGGGGCCGGCGCCTCTACGACATCGTCGCGCCCGCGACGACGGCCGCGGAGAAGGAGCCGGGCAAGGCGAAGCCCGCCGACCCGGAGCTGCGCCGCTACGCCGGCGCCTACGACGCCCGGCCGTGGGGGGGCGAGATCGCCGTCCTCCCGTGGGACGACGGCCTCGCCCTTCTCGCCCTCCCGACGGACGACCCCGTGAAGGGCCTCGTGAAGCTGAAGAAGACCGGCGAGCACACCTTCCGGCGCATCCGGAAGGACGAGACGCTCGGCGAGGAGGTCGTCTTCGAGCTGGACGCCGACGGCAACGTCGAGCGCCTCAAGCGCCACGGCAACTTCAGCGTGCGGCTGAAGCCCTAGGCCGCCCGCGCCCCATGGCTGAGACGGATTCGCGATATCGTTCGGCCAGGAGGTTCGCATGAAGATCGCCGTTCTCTCCCTCGCCGCCGCCCTCGCCCTCCCTGCCGCCGCCCAGGGTCCCGGCACGGCCGCGCCTCCCGCCGCCCCGGCCGCGAACCCCGCCGTCACGGGCCTCAAGGGCCCCTGGAACCGCGTGAAGGACCTCCTCGTCCGGGCCGCCGAGAAGATGCCGGAGGAGAACTACGCCTTCAAGGCCTCGCCCGACGTCCGGAGCTTCGGCCAGCTCGTGGGGCACGTGGCCGACGCGAACTTCATGTTCGCCGCGATGGCCGCCGGCGAGAAGCCCGCGCCGCGCGACATCGAGAAGACGAAGACCTCGAAGGCCGATCTCGTGGCCGCCCTCAAGGAGTCGTTCGCCGCGGCGGACAAGGCCTTCGCGCAGACCGACGCCGATCTGGCGACCGCGACGAAGATGTTCGGCATGGACACGAACCGCTTCGCCGTCGTCGGGCTCCTCATCGGCCACGACTGGGAGCACTACGGCAACCTGGTGACCTACCTGCGGATCAAGGGGGTCGTCCCGCCGTCGAGCGAGCCGCGCCCGGAGGCCGCCAAGGCCCCGGCGAAATAGCCCGCGCTCACTTCGCCGGGCGGGCCGCGGCCCTTTCGTAGACGACCTTCCCGTCGAAGACCGTCGCCGCGACGACGGCGTCGAGGAAGCGGGCGGAGGGCTGGGCGAAGACGTCCTTCGACAGGACGACGACGTCGGCACGGAAGCCGGGCGCGAGGCGTCCGGCCCGCTCCTCGTCGAAGGAGGCATACGCCCCCGCTGACGTCATCGCCTCCAGCGCGCTCTCGAGGGAGATCGCCTCGGCCGGGTGCCACCCCTCCGGGGGGAGCCCTTCCGGCGTCCGGCGCGTGACCGCCATGTTGACCTCGAGGCGCGGGTCGAGCGCCACGACGGGCCAGTCGCTGCCGAAGACCTGCCGGGCGTCCGCCTTCTGGAGCGTCCGCGAGATCCACCCCCGCGCCGAGCGCTCCGGGCCGAGGTTCGCCGCCCAGACGTCGAGCTGGGCCGGGCTGGGGTTCGCGTGGAACGGCATGTACGAGACGAGGACGTTCTGCCGGGCGAAGCGGGGGACGTCCTGCGTGTCGATCGTCTCGGCGTGCTCCACGCGGTGGCGCCGGCCACGGGCGGGGGCGGGGTTCGCCGCCGCCGCGGCTGCGTACGCGTCGAGCGCCATCCGGACGGCGCCGTCGCCGATGGCGTGCGTCATCACCTGCCAGCCACGCCGGTCCATCATCGCGACGAGCCGGAAGAGCTCCTCCTTCGTGTAGTTGGCGTGACCCGCCGAGGGGTCGTTCGCGTAGGGGGCGAGGAGGGCGGCCGTGTACGCCTCGATGACGCCGTCCAGCATCACCTTGACGGCGCCGACCCGGATGAGGGGGTTCGCGGAATAGGCGGCCCGGAGGGTGTCGAACCGGTCCGCGTCGGCTTCGGTCATCCGCTCGCCGGCCGAGAGCGCCGCCCAGACGCGGAGGTTCAGGGTGCCCGCCCTACGGACCTCCTCGAACAGCTCGAGCTCCTCGGCATCCGTCCCCGCCTCGTGGATCGCGGTGATTCCCAGGCGGCTCGCCTCCTCCGCCGCGCGGCGGAGGGCGCGGAGCCGGTCGGCGCGGGTCGGCTGGGGGAGGACCTTCGACATCAGCCTCTTGGCCGCCTCCTTCAGGACGGCGGTCGCCTCCCCCGTCTTCGGGTCCTTCACGATGACGCCGTCCGGCGGGTCCTGGGGCGCGCCCGTGATTACCGCCACCGCGAGCGCT
>DAOMFB010000351.1:0-3581 GCA_035429585.1 Thermoanaerobaculia bacterium | reverse complement strand
CCGCCCCCCGTCTCCAACACGGTGGACGACTACCACGGACGGCAGATCGCCGACCCGTACCGCCCGCTCGAGAACCCCGACGCGCCCGAGACCCGCGAGTGGATCGAGGCGGAGAACCGCCTGACGGAGAGCTGGCTCGCCACCGTCCCCGAACGGCCGAAGCTCCGCGAGCGCCTGACGAGGCTCTGGAACTACGAGCGGTACAGCGCCCCCTTCCGGGAGGGAGGCCTCTACTTCTTCGAGAAGAACGACGGCCTCCAGAGCCAGGCCGTCCTCTACGTCCTCCCGAAGCTCGACGGAACCCCCCGCGTCCTCCTCGACCCGAACGCGCTCAGCAAGGACGGCACGGTCGCCCTCTCGGGCTACGCGGTCTCGCGGGACGGGAAGCACCTCGCCTACGGCCTCGCCGCCGCCGGGTCGGACTGGAACGAGTGGCGAGTGCTCGACGTGGCGACCGGGAAGGAGACCGGAGACGTCCTGAAGTGGGTGAAGTTCTCCGGGGCCGCCTGGACGGCGGACGGGACGGGGTTCTACTACTCGCGCTACGACGCGCCGGTGCCGGGCCGGGAGCTCGCGGCCGTCAACAAGAACCAGAAGCTCTTCTTCCACCGTCTCGGGACGCCGCAGGCCGAGGACCTCCTCGTCTACGAGCGCCCGGACGACCCGGAGCTGGGCTTCGGCGCCTCCGTCAGCGACGACGGCCGCTGGCTCGTCGTCGGCGTCTGGAAGGGGACCGACTCCCGGAACCGGATCTACGTCCGGGACCTCTCCCGGAAGGACGCGCCCTTCCTCCGGCTCTTCGACGACTTCGACGCCAAGTACGAGGTCGTCGACAACGTCGGGACGCTCTTCTACGTCTGGACGGACCGGGACGCCCCGCGCGGCCGGGTCGCGACCGTCGACCTCGCGGCCTTCGAGACGGCGCTCGCGGCCGACCCGACGGCGAAGGCGACCCTCCGGGACGTCGTCCCCCAGACGGCGGCCGTCGTCACGGGCGCCCGGATCCTCGCCGACCGCCTCGTCGTGACGTACATGAAGGACGCCGCCGAGGAGGTCCGGATCTTCACGCTCGCCGGCAAGCCCGAGCGGGAGATCGCCCTGCCGACGCTCGGCCTCCTCGGCGGTTTCGCGGGGAAGCGGACCGACACGGAGACCTTCTACGCGTTCACGTCGTTCACCTACCCGACGACGATCTTCCGGTACGACTTCACGACGGGGACGAGCTCCGTCTTCCGGAAGCCCCGGGTCGACTTCGACCCGGCCGCCTACGAGACGAAGCGGATCTTCTACGCCGGCAAGGACGGGACGAAAATCCCGATGTTCCTCGTCCACCGGAAGGGGATGAAGACGGACGGCCGGAACCCGACCACCCTCTACGGCTACGGCGGCTTCAACGTCCCGCTGGGGCCCTCCTTCTCGCCCGGCCGGATCGCGTGGCTGGAGAGCGGAGGCCTCTACGCCCAGCCCTCGATCCGCGGCGGCTCCGAGTACGGCGAAGAGTGGCACCGGGCGGGGATGCTCGCGAAGAAGCAGAACGTCTTCGACGACTTCATCGCGGCGGCGGAATGGCTCGTGGCGAATAAGTGGACCTCGCCGGCGCGCCTCGGCATCGTGGGGGGCTCGAACGGCGGGCTCCTCGTGGGCGCCGTCCTGAACCAGCGGCCCGACCTCTTCGGGGCGGCCGTCCCGCAGGTCGGCGTGATGGACATGCTCCGGTTCCACAGGTTCACGATCGGGTGGGCCTGGGTCTCTGACTACGGCTCGCCGGACGACCCCGAGGCGTTCGCGTGGATCTACCCCTATTCGCCGCTCCACAACATCCGGAAGGGGGTCCGGTATCCCGCGGTCCTCGCCGTCACGGCCGACCACGACGACCGCGTCGTGCCCGGCCACTCCTTCAAGTACACGGCCGCCCTCCAGGCCGCGCAGGGAGGCGACGCGCCGATCCTGATCCGGATCGAGACGAAGGCCGGCCACGGCGCCGGCAAGCCGACGGCCAAGCAGATCGAGGAGACGGCCGACATCCAGGCCTTCCTGCTGAAGGCGCTCGGAGCCTCGGGCCGCTGAGCAGCGCCGCTCGTGCGGACGACTACGTCCCGCCGGCTCCGGTCGGCCCGGGCCTCGGCCCGAACGCGAGGACCGCGAGCGTCCCTCCCGCGAGAAGGAGGACCGCCAGGCTCTGGAGGACGTAGGCGACGTAGGGCCACGGGGCGGCGAGGGAGATCAGCGGCGAGGCCGTGGCCAGGAGGGCCACCGCCAGGCCGAGCCCCCGGCGAAGGAGCCAGAGGAACCCGAGGACCACGAGGAAGCCGTAGTAGTAGCTGCTGACCGTCGCCGCGAACGGAATCAGCAGCGCGCCGAGACAGGCCGCGACCCAGTCGTCCCGTCCGCGGGCGGCGAGCGCCGCGAGGAGGACGACGCCGGCGACGAGGACGCCGAAGAGGAGGCGGCGCCGCTCGAAGGCCTCCGCGTGAGGGGACCACCAGACCGCCACGGCTTCCTCCCCGGGGGGGACGAAGATGCTCTCCTGGGGGGTGTACGACAGGACGGTCCGGAGCCCCATGTTGTTCATGGACGGCGAGGCGAGGTGCTTGGCGCTGTTGGCCACGAACCCCCTCCAGGGGCCGAGCGCCGGCCCGCCGCCGGCCGCCACCCCGCCCGAGAGCGGGACCGCGACCGCGAGCGTGGCGACGCATCCCGCGCCGAACCGGACGTGGTCGCGCGAGAGGCGGAATCGTCTCCCCGCAGCCGCGTCCGCCAGCGCCTTCAGGACGAGGCCGGCGACGACGAAGCCGGGGAAGACCCGGAGGAGCGTCGCCCCCGTGAGAACGGCCCCGGCCGCGGCCGGCCGCCCCTTCTTCAGGAGGGCCACGCCGAAGACGACGAGCGCGAGCCAGTCGAACCGGAGGAACGAGCCGCCGATCCAGCCGAAGTCGGTCGCGCTGTTGAGGCCCCACCAGACGAGCGCGACGCACGACGCCGGCAGCCCGAACGTCCCGATCGCCACGCCCCAGAGGGAGAGGATCAGGAGGACGTCGGGGAGCGTCAGGAGGACGAGCCCCGCGTCCGACGCGGGGACCACGCCCGCCACGAGGCGCGCGGCGACGCCCCAGGCGGGCGTGGCGTTGTAGCCGTGATCCTCGAACGAGCCCCGCCATCGCTCGGCGGAGATCCGGGAGCGGAAGAAGGCGACGTCCCGGCGGAACGCCTCCCACCGCACCGCTCCGAACCGGCTCCGGCACTCGGACGCCGAGACGCGGACGACGTCGGACGCCGGGAGCACCCGGTTGGTGGCGAGGTCGCGCACCTGCCGCGCCGCCATCTCCCCGGCGAAGCCGATCTCGGTCTCGGCGACCGCCGTGCAGGCGTAGAGCCGCGTGTACTCGAGCTCCGGCGCGTACTTCGCCCCCATGTAGAGGTGGAAGACGTCCCAGACGTGGACCCAGTGGTCGAGGTGAAAGAGACCGAAGTTGAACCACGCCGCGAAGGCGAGCGCGCCGACGACTCCGGAGAGCCGCCCGAAGAGCCGGCGCTGGCGGTCGGTCGCTACAGCGATCGCCTCGGCCCCGGCCGGCGCGCGC
>DAOMFB010000349.1:0-3609 GCA_035429585.1 Thermoanaerobaculia bacterium | reverse complement strand
CGGAAGAGCGCGACCGCCGGGACGGCGGCGGGCGCGGGGAGGGGCGTGGGACCCGTGTCCGCGCCGACGAAGAGCGCAGCGCGGGCCGCGGGGCGGGCGGAGGAGGCCGGCGTCGTGGGGGGCGCGAGGAGCAGGGGGGGGTGAGCGGGGGAGTTCCTCGAACGGGAGCGGAGGCTCTCGGCCCGGCTCTCCTCGCCCGGCCCCCAGCGGAGCACGGGCCGGACGCCCCGCTGCGAGAGCCGCTCCGCGAGCGCCAGGAGGTCTTCCGCGTCCCACTCCTTGTTTCGCCGGGAAGAGAAGGGCTGCAGGAGCGCGAAGGGACGCCCTCCGTTCCGCTCGAGCCACGCATCCACCGCGGGGTCCTCCCGGACGACCAGGTGGCGGACGTCGGGCACCCGGTCGAATCCGGCCCGGCCGGCGACGTGCTCGGCGAGGGCGAGCATCCGGTCGAGGACGTGCGGCCGTTCGGCCGCCTCGACGCGCTCGCGGGTGAAGAGGCAGTTGACGCGCTCCGTGGCCGTCCGCCACCCGAATCCGACCTTCCGGGGCGCCCTCACCGACGCCGTGACGAGCGCGCTCTTGAAGAGCCCCTGGGCGTCGACGACGAGGTCCGGACGGAACGCCCGGCCCTTTCCCAGGAAGCTCCGGATCTCCCGGCGCGTGGACGCGGCCGCGGGAGCCCGGCGCCACCCGCGGGTGTTCACCCCCAGGACCTCGTCCACGAACGGCGCCCCGTCGAGAAGCGGCGCGAGCGGGGGCTCGACCGCCCAGGCGAGCGCCGTGTCCGGGGCCGCCGCGCGAAGCGCCTTGGCGGCGGGGAGCGCGAAGACGACGTCGCCGAATGAGGAGAGCCGCACGAAGAGGATCCGCATCGACACGGCGGACGTTACGCTATCCTTCGGCCATGTTGGAGTCGCCGGTCCTGGTCCTGAACCGCTCCTTCGCGGCGGTGACCCTGACCGACGTCAAGCGCTGCTTCACCCTCTTCTACAAGGGGCACGTCCGGGCCGTGCTCCCGGACTACTCCACCTACGCCTGGGAGGCGTGGTGCGACGTCCCCGCCCAGCCCGAGGACGACGTCATCACCACGCCGAACCTCGTGCTGCGGATTCCCCGCGTCATCCAGCTCCTGTCGTGCGAGCGGCCGCCGCGCCCCGAGGTGAAGTTCTCCCGGCACAACATCTACATGCGCGACGGAAACCGGTGCCAGTACTGCGGCCGGCGGCACACGACGTCGGAGCTATCCCTGGACCACGTCATCCCGATCTCCCGCGGCGGCCCCTCGAGCTGGGAGAACGTCGTCTGCGCCTGCCTCCCCTGCAACGTGAAGAAGGGGAACCGCCTTCCCGAGGAGGCGGAGATGAAGCTGCGAAAGCCCCCGGTGAAGCCCAAGGCGACCCCGCTCGGCCTCCTCTCGCCGCACCGGATCCACCCGACGTGGAAGAACTTCCTCGACATGGCCTACTGGAACGTCGAGCTGAAGTAGGCCGCCCGGGACGGAACGGTTCGGTTTTCCCGATCGCACGGAAAGGTGCACCCGCCTCCGGCGAGATCCGGGCCTCGCCCGCAGTCCCTTCTCGCAAGTTGCTCTCTCTGCTTCGCTTGGGCCTGCCGGCCGCTGGCTGTCGAGGCGCTGGCAGCGCCGTTGCGTGTGGGCTACCGTCGGTTGACCCCGAGCCGGCCACAGATGAATGGGGAATCAGACGGAGGAATCAGATGAAGAAGACCCTCTCCATGCTCGTCGCGGTCGCCGTTCTCTCGCTCGGCTCGGCGTTCGCCCAGGAGGCCAAGAAGGCC
This sequence comes from Thermoanaerobaculia bacterium, assembly GCA_035429585.1. Lineage (GTDB taxonomy): Bacteria > Acidobacteriota > Thermoanaerobaculia > UBA5066 > UBA5066 > DAOMFB01. The sequence continues at coordinate 1,812 of DAOMFB010000349.1, read as the reverse complement.
GAACCGGCCAAGCCGGCCGCCGCCGCTCCGGCCGCCCCGGCCACCACGGCTGCCAAGCCGGCCGAGGCGCCGAAGGCCGCCGAGGCCGCCAAGCCGGCCGAGACGACCAAGAAGAAGAGCACCAAGAAGTCGAAGAAGGCCGCCAAGCCGGCCCCCGAGGCCGCCAAGCCGGCCGAGGCCGCCAAGCCGGCCGCCGCCCCCGCCGCCAAGGCGCCGGAGGCTGCCAAGCCCGCCACGGCCCCCAAGCAGTAAGAAAAAAAGACCTCGAGCTTCAGAAACGCCCCGGCGACGAGCCGGGGCGTTTTCTTTGATGCTGCGGGGGGCGCGTCGTCCGTCAGTGCACGCGTGAGGCCGGGGTCGGACCCCCCGCGCCCCGCTCGCCGGAGGCTTGCCTTCGGGCGCCCCCGGATCCCCAAGGCTTCAATTCAATCCAGTCTCCACCTGTTGTGGAGCCAGAGCCACTGCTCGGGTGCGCGGCGGACGACGCCCTCGACCTCGAGGTTGAGGCGCGCCGTGAGCGCCGCCGGCTCCCGTTCGCCGGGGGAGAGCGTCCGGACGTCGATCGCCTCCCCGTACTCCATCCGGTACCGGGCCGGCCCGGTCCGGAAGCAGAAGGCCGGGATGATCAGGGCCTCGGTCCGGTCGGCGAGGCGGGCGACGATCGAGGTCGTGGAGGCCGGCCGGCCGAAGAAGGGGACCACCATCGCGTCGGGCGTCCGCGCATGCTGGTCCGCGAGGATGCCGACGCCTCCCCCGCGCTTGAGGATCCGGAGCATCTCCCGCGCCGCGTCGGCCTTGTAGACGACCGTGTTGCCGTTTCTCTCCCGGAACTCCCGGAGGAACGTCTCGAGCAGCGGGTTGTCGAGAGGGCGGGCGATGACGGCGACGGGGACGCCGGCTGCCGCCGTCGCCAGGGCCGAGTACTCCCAGTTCCCGAAGTGCGCCGTGACGAGGAAGAGGCCGCGCCCGGCGGCGAGCGCCGAGCGGACGCGCTCCACGCCGACGACCTCGATTCGCTCGTCGACGGCGCTCTGGGGCTCGCCGAACGCGTGGAGGAGGTCGGCCGCCATGCCGCCGAAGTGCTCGAAGACCGCGATCGAGAGGGCTTCGATCCCGTCGGGCCGCAGGCCGGGGAACGCCCGGGCGAGGTTCCCTTCCGCGAGGTCCCGCCGCCGCCGGTCGAGCGCCCGGTAGAGGCGCCCGAGACGTCGGCCCGCCGCCTCCATCCCCGCCGGCGTCCCGCGGGCGGCGGCCCGGAGGAGCAGGCGGACGCCGGCGAGTTCCAGGCGGTTGCGGAGATCCGACCGTCGCTTCGCCATCTCAGGAGGGCCGCCGTGAAAGGAGCGTGAGGAGGTCGGGGAGGAAGCCCGTCTCCACGACGCGCATCCGGATGGCGACCGTGCAGAGGGGGAGCGGGCAGACGCTCTCCAGCTTCACGGCGTCCTTCTCCGTCGTGACGACGGTCCCGGCCCCGGAGGCCTCGGCCTCCCGGACGATCCGGGCGACCTCGCCGAGGCCGTACCGGACGTGATCCGGAAAGGCCAGGAACGCGGCGGGGACGAGGCCGAGCGCGGCGAGCGTTCGCTCGAAGGCCGCGGGCTGCGCGAGCCCGGCGACGGCCACGAAGGGGGCCGCCCGGAGCTCCGCGGCGCGCGCCGGCGCGCCCTGCGGTCCCGAGAGGCCGAGGATCTCGGTCTCCGCCGTGTAGACCGGAACGCCGGGGGCGTGTCGCGCGGCGAGCGCCGCCGCGACCGAGGGATCCGCCTGCTCGCACCGGGTGACGACGACGAGATCGGCCCGAGCGAGCGCGGG
>DAOMFB010000348.1:0-3623 GCA_035429585.1 Thermoanaerobaculia bacterium | reverse complement strand
GTCACGGAGTGGCCGGGCACGGGGGACGGCTTCCCGAAGGATCCCGCCGTCGCCGTGGCCGACGTCCTGGACGGTCTGCGGCCGCCCGCGAAGCGCTGACGTGGCCGTCGACTTCTACCGTCATTCCCTCGGCGAGGAGGAGAAGAAGGCGGTCGCGGCCGTCCTCGACTCGCTCTTCCTGACGACCGGGCAGCGCGTCTACGAGTTCGAGGCGGCGTTCGAGCGGTTTCTGGGCGTCCCCGCGGTCGTCTGCACGTCGCACGGGACGGCGTCGCTGCACGTGTCGATGCTCGCCGCGGGGATCGGCCCCGGCGACGAGGTGATCACGACGCCGATGACGTTCCTCTCGTCGGCGAACTGCGTCCTCTACGCCGGGGGGACCCCCGTCTTCGCGGACGTCGACCCGGTCACCGCGAACCTCGACCCGGCGGCCGTCGAGGCGGCGATCACGCCGCGGACGAAGGCGATCGTCGCGGTCGACCTCTACGGGCTCCTCGCCGACCTCCCGGCCCTCCGGGCGATCGCCGACCGGCACGGCCTCGTCCTCGTGGAGGACGCGGCGCACTGCGTCGAGGGGCGCCGCGACGGCTCGGGGCCGGGGCAGCTCGCCGACTACGCCTGCTTCAGCTTCTACGCCACCAAGAACCTGACGTGCGGGGAAGGGGGCGCGATCTCCGCGCGGGACGGCGGGAAGAAGAGCCTGCTCCGCCAGCTCTCGACGCACGGCATGTCGCGGAACGCCGCCGACCGGTACGCGGGGAAGTACCAGCACTGGGACATGGAGCGCCTCGGGTACAAGTACAACCTCTCGGACGTGAACGCCTCCCTCCTCCTCTCGCAGCTGCCGAAGCTCGCCGGGCGGCTCGCACGGCGCGAGGCGATCTGCCGGCGGTACGAGGCGGCGTTCCGGGAGACGCCCGGAGTCTCCTTCCCGGCCGTCCCGGCCGGCGCCGTCTCCGCCCGCCACCTCTTCACGATCTGGGTCGACCCCGCGCGCCGCGACGCGGTCCTCGCGGGCGTCCAGGCGCGGGGCGTGGGCGTGGCGGTGAACTACCGCGCCGTCCACCTGACGTCCTACTACGCGGAGCGGTTCGGCTTCCGCCGCGGCATGTTTCCGGTCGCCGAGCGGATCGGCGACGCCACGATCACGATCCCGCTCTGGCCGGCGATGACCGACGCGCAGGTGGACGAGGTGATCGGCGCCGTCCGCGCGGCGGTCGCCGCCGCCTGACGTCAGAACGGTCCGGCGATCTCGACGATCTTCAAGAGGACGTTCGCCGGGTCCGGGTCGATCGCGTAGACGGAGGCGCGGAGGGGGTTCTCCACCTCGAACGTCTCCGACGCGGTCCGCCCCGTCACCGGCACGGTGACGTTGGCCGTCCGGCCGTCCACGGCCCAGAGCCGAATCGTGAGGGGAAAGCGGTACCAGCGCGAGTCGTCCGGCCCCGGCGCCGGGTGGACGACGTCGTGGGCCTGCGTCTGCGTGACGGCGATCGTGACCCGGGAGGCGTCCGCGGAGTTCCGGTAGCCGATCCGGAGGGTCGGCCGGTACGGCGTCTCGACCCACTGGTCGAAGAAGCCCTTCAGGTCGCGCCCCGAGAGCTTCTCGTACAGGGCGCGGAGCTCGCCGCGGGTCGCCGTTCCGAAGGCGTGCTGGCGCCGCCACCAGCGGAGCCCGTCGAAGAAGGTGGCGTCGCCCAGCTCGCTCCGCAGCATGTGGAGGACCCAGGCCCCCTTCCGGTAGACCGCTCCGGTGTTCCGGAAGGGATCCGCCGGATCGGCGACGACCGTCGGCCCCAGCGCGCCCGCGTAGCGCCCGTCGTCGCGCGCGCGCATCTCGAGCCCCGGATCGGAGCCCTCGGCCTTCTCGGCGTACAGGACCTCGGCGTAGGTCGCGAAGCCCTCGTTCAGCCAGATGTCGTCCCAGGTCCGCATCGTCACGAGGTCCCCCCACCACTGGTGCGAGAGCTCGTGGACCAGGAGGCTGGTCAGATTGCGGGTGGGGCTCGCGAGGAGGCTCGCGCCGATGGAGGTGAGGGTGGGGTGCTCCATCCCCCCGGAGAAGTGCGACGCGACGACGCCGTACTTGGAGTCGGCGAAGGGGTACTCGCCGAAGAGCGCGGCGAGCGTCTCGAGGTGCTTCTTCGTGTCGGCGAGCCGGATCGCGCTGACGTCGCGGTCCTCGGGGAGGACGTACGAGACGATCGGCATCGTTCCGCCGTCGAGGCGCGTGTACGTGTCTTCGATCGTGACGTAGTTCGTCAGGTTGAAGGGGAGGAGGTAGGTCGAGACCGGCTCCCGGAGCCGCCAGGTGAAGGTCCGCCAGCCGTCGGGATCGTCCCGCGTGGAGAGGGCGCCGATCGAGGCGAAAACCCAGCCGGGGGGCACCGTGACGGAAACCGTCATCACGGCCTTGTCGTCCGGATCGTCGATGCAGGGCCAGAAGTCGCGCGCCCCGAACGGCTCGGCGACCGTCGTCGCGGCCGGGACCCCGCCGTGCAGCCAGAAGGCCATGGCGCCGCCGGCGGGCGGAATCCCCCGGTAGGCGATCCGGAAGCTCGCCGCCTCGCCGGGCGGGAGCGGCGGGTCGATCGGGAGGACGAGCTTGCCGCCCCCCTGCCGGAGGGGGAGGAGGCCCTCGTCGTCGCGCGCCGTCCCTGTCACCGTGAAGGCGTCGTCGAGGTCGAGCTGGAGCTCGGTCACTCCCGGGTTCACGCCCCGGACCTGCATCGTGACCTCCCCCTCGAGCACCTGGGCGTACGGGTCGAACCCGAACCGGACGTCGTAGGAGAGGACGTCGAGCCCCTGGGCGTTCCCGTGGACCGTCAGGGGGGGGTGCCAGAGATCGGAGGAGCGGACGAGCGCACCCTCGAGGACCCGGACGCGCTTGGCCCGCCCTTCCTCGTGCTCGGGGAGCGGCTGGCCCCGGCGGGGTCTCTCGTCCGGTCCGGCGTCGTCCCGGTGCGCCGCGACCCCCGCCGCGCCGAGGAGGGCGCGAGCGAGGAACGGGGCGAGGAGCCTCCGGGTCATAGGTCCAGGCCGATTCTCTCTCCGCAGGCGATCCGCGCCCCGAGGGCGATGCCGTCGCGCCAGCCGCCGGTCAGGACGAGGCTTCCCGGCTCCCCGGCAGCCCGGTCGATCGCGGCCAGGTCCTCTTCCAGCGCGGCCATCGTCCGGAAGTGCCCGAGGGGGAGCTGCGGGATCGCCTTCGGCCACCGGGTGATCCAGGTCTTCTCCGGGGCGCACCGGCGGAGCCCCGGGTGGAGCCGCCGGACCTCGGAGAGGGAGAGGTCGGCCAGCGTCGCGTCGTCGGCCGAGACGATCTCCGGGTCGAGCGCGCCGCCGAGGAAGGAGGTGGTCAGCGCGAGGCCTTCCGGGGAGCGCCCCGGGAAGAGCGAGGCCGGGTAGAGGATGCCGAGGGAGCGGAGCCCCTCGACGCGGGGAACGAGCACGCCGAAGCCCTTCGGGGCGTCCTCGGGCGTCGGCGGCCGGAAGGCGAAGACGACCGTGGCGACGGGGGAGACCGGGAGGGCGGCCACGGCGTCCCGCGAGCGGCCGAGCCGGTCGCCGAGGAGGCGGGCCGCGGCGTCGGGCTCGATCGTGAGGACCACTGTGTCGGCGTC
>DAOMFB010000347.1:0-3625 GCA_035429585.1 Thermoanaerobaculia bacterium | reverse complement strand
CTCCATCAGCGACTGGCCCGGCACGCCCTGGACCTCGCGCCGCCGGCCGTCGGCCTCGTCCACCTCTCGCGCTGCGGCGTCCCCGGCGTCGACGAGGCGGAGGCGCGGGCGCTCGCGGCGGTCTTCGCGGAGCCCCCGCGAACGGCCGCGGTGAAGGAGGGCCTCGGCGAGAACCCCTGCGTGGGCGCGGTCCAGCTCGCCCTCGCCGTGGCCGAGCTCGCGGAGCGGCCCGACGGGGGCGCCGTCCTCGTCAACGCCTTCGGCGCGGGGGGCAACTTCCTCTCGGCGGTATTCTCGCGGCCATGACGGCACGGCGTTTCACGGTCACCTTCGACGTCCGGTTCCCCGAGGTCGACGCCTACGGCGTCGTCTGGCACGGGCACTACCTCGCGTACTTCGAGGTCGCCCGGAACGCCCTCTGCGCCGCGGCGGGCCTGACGCCGGCCGAGGCGATGTCCGCCGGGTACAAGGTGCCCATCACGAAGGCCGATCTCGCGGTGAAGCATCCGGCGCGGCTCGACGACACGCTCCTCGTGGCCGCCACGCTCCGCGCCCCGGAGACGGCGAAGCTCGTCCTGGACTACGAGGTGCGCCGACTCCCGCTCGGCGAGCTCCTCGCGACGGGGTCGACCGAGCAGGTGATCCTGAACCCGGACGGCGAGCTCCTCCTCGGCTTCCCCGCCCCCGTCAAGAAGCTCGTCGAGCGGATCCTCGACTTCCAGCGCGGCGAGGCGGAGCTGTCGGGGGCGAAGATCCTCGAGGGCTAGGCCGGGAGCTTCGGGAAGGTCGCGACGGCGCGGGTGGGCTGGCCCTTCTCGGAGTGGATCGTCAGCGTCCCGCCGTGCGCGCGGACGATCCGGTCGGCGATCGGGAGGCCGAGCCCGGTCCCCGCCGGCTTCGTCGACTCGAAGAGGCGGAAGAGCTCTTCCTTCCGGTCGTCCGGAACGCCCGGCCCGAGGTCGGTCACGGTGAGCCGCCAGAACGACCCTTCCTCGTCGACGCGGACGTGGACCTCGCGCGCCACGGCCTTCTCGTCCTCCACGGCGTCGAGGGCGTTGCCGATGAGGTTCAGAACGACCTGCTTGACGCGGGCCGCGTCGAGCCGCGCCGGCGCCCCGCCGGGATGCGGCGCGAAGTCGAGGACGATCCCCCGCTTGGCCGCCTCGGGGGAAAGAAACGACACGGCCTCCCCCGCCGGCTCGTTGAGGTCCGCGGCGACGGAGCTGATGGGCGACGGCCGGGCGTAGGCGAGGAAGTCGGTGAGGAGCTTCGCCAGCCGCCCCGTCTCCTGGCGGGCGGCCAGCGCGAGGTCCGCCGCGACCCCCGCCGACGCGGCGCTCCCCTTCGCGGCCCGCTCCAGCTGCTCCTCGAGCATCTCGAGGTTGAGGCTCATGGCGTTCAGGGGATTGCGGATCTCGTGGGCGAGGCCCGCGGCCACCTCGCCCAGCTCCGCACGCCGCTCCGCCTCGACGCGCGCCTCCTCCGCCCGCCGGGTCCGCCGGTAGAGGATCGCCATGGCGGCCGACGCCGCCCCGATGCCGAGGAGCGAGGCGACGGCCGCGGCGGCCGTCCGGAGGTAGAGCTCGTTCCGCAGCTTCTCGACCCGGCGCGCCAGCTCCTTCCGCGAGACCCCGAAACGGAGGACGGCGAACTCGCCGATTGGGACCTCGATGTCGTAGGGGTTGGCGATGGGCGCCTCGATCGAGTAGGTCCGGGGGAGCGGCAGGACCGGCTCGACGTTCGAGGGCCCTCCCTCGACGCCCTGCGGCGACGCCTCCGGGACCTTCAACGTCGAGCCGTAGGAGTAGATGACCTCCTGCTTGCGGACGTCGACGATCTGCACCTCGGTCAGGATCTGCCGCTCGGCGAGCCCCTGCCGGACGAAGCGGTCGATCTCCGTCTGCTTGAGCTTGACGATGTAGGGGTCGCCCGCCGACTTCTCGGCCACGCCGCGGGCGATCCGCTCGGCGTCGAGGCGGGAGAGGAGGAGGGCGTCGTTGACGACGTCGCGCGACAGGGACTTGAAGAGGAGATGGCCGAAGAGGACGACCGACCCGGCGGTCAGGAGGCCGAGGACGGCGAGGACGGCGGTGAGCCGGTTCCGGAACTTCCGGGCTTCGCGATCCGGCATGCCCGCAGTTTAAGGGGAAGGCCGCCTACTCGTGCCGCTTGAGGTAGCGGAAGTCCTTGACGTCGTACTGCTTCATCTTGGCGATGAGGCTGCCGCGGGAGATGTTCAGGAGGCGCGCGCCGAGGGACTGGTTGCCGCGGACCTTCCGCATGACCCGCTCGATGACCTGCCGCTCGACCTTCTCCACGATCTCCTTCAGGTCGTCGCTCTCCTTCAGCGCCAGCTCCACGTGCTCCCCGGAGAACTTCTGGTCGAGGTCCGCGAGCTTCACGGGCCCGGAGCCCACCTGCGCGGCGAGGCGCCGCACCTCGTTCTCCAGCTCACGGACGTTCCCGGGGTAGCCGTAGCCGAGGAGCGCGTTCATCGCCTCGACGTCGAAGCGGTCGGCCGGCGGGCCACCGTGGCGCGCCGCGAAGGCGTCGAGGAGCGCCGGGAGGTCCTCCTTCCGGTCCTTGAGCGGCGGCAGGCGGAGGGTCAGCGCGGACAGGCGGAAGTAGAGGTCGTCGCGGAAGTGGCCGTCCTCCACGGCGCGGGTCAGCGGGCGCGAGGAGGTCCCGATGACGCGGACGTCCACCGGGACGGTCCGCCCCCCCGGGGCGGTCACCTCGCGCGCCTCGAGGAGGCGGAAGAAGAGGGCCTGCGTCGGGGCCGGCAGGTCGCCGACCTCCTCGATGAGAAGGGTCCCCCCCTCGGCCTCGAAGAGGCGGCCGCCGCGCTTACGCCGCTCCGAGGCCGCGGGACCGCCGAGGAGGTCCTCCTCGAGCGCCTGCGGCGTGGCGGCCGTCGCCGCGATCCGGACGAGCGGCCGCGACCGGCGCGGGGAGAGGGAGTGGAGCGTCTCGGCGGCGAGCGTCTTTCCCGTGCCGACGTCGCCGACGAGGAGCACCGGCGCCCGCGCCGCCGCCACGCGCGAGAGCGACGCCTTCAGGTTCTGCATCGCCAGCGACTGCCCGACGAGGAGAGAGAGCGGGTCGTCCACCGACGCGGCGACCGGCGCCACGGCCGACAGGCCGCCCCGCTCGCCGAAGGTCGGCTCGCTCCGGTAGGCGTGGACGAAGCCGAGCGTGGCCGCGAGGTGGGCGACGAAGTCGCCCCAGACGGGGTCGGCCACCGTCTCGAGCGGGACGACCACGGCCGCCACGGCCTCCCCGCCGGGCGGGATCACCGGGAAGAGACGGACCCGCGTCCCCCCTTCGTAGACGTCCGCCGGGCCGCTGCGCTGCTTCAGGTCCGCGAGCGTGCGCGGCGAGAGCCGGGGCAGCGTCCCCTTCCAGAGGGCCGCCAGGGCCTCGCCGGCACCGGGCTCCTCCAGGGACATGAAGGCGACGCTGTGGAGCGGCGACCCGCTCGAGAGGAAGGAGGCCATCTCCTGGAGCGTCTCCTCGTAGGACCCGCCGTGGGTGAGACGGGCGAAGACGCCGTTCCAGAGGTCGGCCGACCGGACGGCCGGGGGCGTGCGCTCGTCCTCGGCCCGGCGCGGCGCGGCGTCCGCGA
>DAOMFB010000346.1:0-3651 GCA_035429585.1 Thermoanaerobaculia bacterium | reverse complement strand
CGGGGGCGGCGGCCGCCCCGCCGTCACGAGGACGCTCTCCCGGGCCGACTGGAGCGGCCGGGCCCTCCCCGGACGGCGCCCGGGAACGCGGGCGCCGGAGGCCTTAAGATGAGGGCGCTCTGGGGAGTCGACAAGTGGTAAGTCAGCGGTCTTTGGAACCGCCATTCGGAGGTTCGAATCCTCCCTCCCCAGCCAGGACCGTCGAGGAGAGAGGGCATGGATCGTCTGGCGTACGGTGAGCTCAAGGTCTTCGGGGGCCGCGCGCATCCCGCGCTCACGGGGGAGATCTGCCGGAACCTCGGGCGCGAAGCGGGGCGGGTGACCCTCTACAACTTCTCGGACGGCGAGAACTACTGCCAGATCGAGGAGAACGTCCGGGGCGCCGACGTCTTCATCGTGCAGCCGACCTGCCCGCCGGTGAACGCGAACCTGCTCGAGCTGCTGATCATGCTCGACGCCTTCAAGCGCTCCTCTGCCTCGCGCGTGACGGCCGTCCTCCCGTACTACGGCTACGCCCGGCAGGACCGGAAGGACAAGCCCCGGGTTCCGATCACCGCGAAGCTCTGCGCCGACCTGATTACGGCGGCGGGAGCCGACCGCGCCCTCTGCATCGACCTGCACGCCGCCCAGATCCAGGGCTTCTTCAACATCCCGGTCGACCACCTGTTCGCGGCGCCGGTCCTGCTCGACGCGATCCGCGACTCGAGCCTCGAGCCGATCACGGTCGTCTCGCCCGACGCCGGCGGCGTGGAGCGCGCCCGGGCCTTCGCGAAGCGCCTCGGCGCCCAGCTGGCCATCGTCGACAAGCGGCGGAAGGGGAAGAACGAGGTCGAGGTCCTCCACGTCATCGGCGACGTGAAGGGGCGGAACATCATCGTGGTCGACGACATCATCGACACCGCCGGGACCCTCATCAACACGGTGACGGCCCTGAAGGACGCCGGCGCGAACCGGGTCTTCGCGGGCTGCGTCCACGCCGTCCTGTCGGGGCCCGCCATCGACCGGATCAACGGTTCGACGATCGAGAAGATCTTCTGCGCCAATACGATACCGCTCGAGGAGAAGCTGGCGCGGTGCCCCCTCCTGACCCCTCTCTCGATCGCCCCGCTCCTCGCCGAGGCGATCCAGCGGATCCACCAGGGGGCCTCGGTCTCGTCCCTGTTCGTCTGATCGTCTATACTCCGCCGCTCCCAAGGCCCGGACCGTCCGCCCGGTGAGGAACGCCCCGGACCGGACGCCCGAAGAAAGAAGGATGCCCGAATGATCCAGGACAACATCGTCGTCGAGGTGGAGCGCCGCCACGAGACCGGCAAGAACGCCGCGAACCGGCTGCGCGCCGCCGACCAGATCCCGGCCGTCATCTACGGCGGCGGCAAGGGGATGGAGACCCTCGCCCTGAAGGTCCCCCGGAAGACGCTCGTGAACCTCCTCCGGAAGGGGATGCACGAGAACACGATCTTCAAGCTGAAGATGAAGGGGACCGACATGCAGCGGCACGTGATGATCCGCGACATGGCGGTGGACCCGGTCTCCCGCGCCCTCCTGCACGTCGACTTCGTCCGCATCCTCCTCGACAAGAAGCTCCGCGTCGCCGTCCCCGTCGAGTGCGAGGGGATCGCCATCGGCGTGAAGAACGAGGGCGGCCTCCTGAACGTCGTCACGCACGAGCTGGAGGTCGAGTGCCTCCCGGCCGACATTCCGGCCACCATCAAGATCGACGTCTCCCACCTCCACGCCCGCGAGGCCGTCCGCGCCGGCGACCTGAAGCTCGACGAGAAGATCCGGCTCCTCGAGGCGCCCGACCGCGTCGTCGTCCACGTCGGCGTGCCGAGGGCCGAGGAGGTCCCGGCGGCGGCCGCCGCGGCGCCGGTGGAGGGCGCGGCCGAGGCCCCGGCCGAGCCCGAGGTGATCAAGAAGGGGAAGAAGGAGACCGAGGAGGCCGCGGCCGAGCCGGCCAAGGCCGAGAAGAAGGAGAAGAAGTAATCGGCGAGGCGGAGCTCGTCCTCGTGGTGGGACTCGGCAACCCCGGCGACCGGTACACCGGAACGCGGCACAACGTCGGCTTCGACGTGGTGGAGGCGTTCGCGAAGAGGACCGGCGGGGGGCCCGTGCGCCTCGACCGGCTCGACTGCCGGGCGCTCACGGGCCGGGTCCGGGTCGGGGAGACCCCCGTCCTCGTGGCCCGTCCGCAGACCTACATGAACCTCTCCGGCGAGTCGGTCAAGGGCCTCGCGGCGAAGCACGGGATCCCGCCCGAGCGCCTCATCGTCGTCCTCGACGAGGTGGCGCTTCCCGTCGGGTCGCTCCGGATCCGGCGCTCCGGCTCGTCGGGAGGGCAGAAGGGGCTCCAGAACGTCCTCGACTGCTTCGGAACGAACGAGATCCCGCGGATGCGCGTCGGCGTCCGCGGCGGGAACTTCCAGCCGGACGAGCAGGTGGACGGCTACGTCCTCTCCCGCTTCTCGAAGAAGGAGCGCCCCGTCGTCGACGAGGCGATCGCCGCGGCCGCCGAGGCCCTCGAGGTCTTCGTGACCGAGGGGATCGACGCCGCCATGAACCGTTTCAACCGTTCTCCGGAGGATCTTCCGGAGAACTGACGATCAACCCTTGGCCCGGCACCGGACCCGAGGGTCCAACGCCGTGCCTCGCGGGAGTCCCCGGACCCCCGCGATCCGGAAGGAGGTAACCCCGTGCCCCAGGAACGCCTTTACGACATGGTCTTTCTCGTGACGCCCGAGAAGGACGAGCAGGGAGCGGCGGCCGTCGTCGACGAGTTCCGCAAGCTTCTCGTCGAGAACGGCGCCGTGATCCAGAAGGACGAGTCGATGGGCCGCCGCCGCCTCGCCTTCACCCTCAAGAAGAAGAACGAGGCGACCTACCACAACTTCCTCTTCACGGGACCGGCGGCGTGCGTCCGGGAGGCCGAGCGGAAGCTCGGGCTCTCCGAGGACGTCCTCCGCTACCTGACCGTGCGCGTCGACGAGGAGATGCGCCACGGGCAGAAGGTGGCCCGGAAGACCAAGCCGCGCCTGCCGCGCCGCGTCGAGACGCCCGCCGCCGAGCCGGCGGCCGCCCCCGAGCCCCCGGCGGCCGAGCCGCCGCGCGAGTAAGTGCGGAAGGAGATGAGAGAGATGTCGTCGAATCCGTCCAGCTCCGGTCCGGGCGGCCCGCCGCGCAAGGGGGGGAAGAAGAAGTTCTTTGTCCGCCGCAAGCGCGTCTGATAGTTCACCGTCGAGAAGATCGGGTACATCGACTTCAAGGACGTGAAGCTCCTGTCGCAGTTCGTCCCCGAGCGCGCCAAGATCCTGCCGCGCCGGATCAGCGGCACCTCGGCCTTCTACCAGCGGAAGCTGGCCCGGGCCATCAAGAGGGCCCGCTATCTGGCGCTCCTCCCCTACGTCGCGGACTGACGGGGAGGGGGCGCGAGCCCCGATGCCCGTCAACCTCCGGCGTGCGGCCCGCCTCCTCCTCGCCCCGTTCTGGGCGGGGCTGGGGGCGGCGCTCAGCGTCGCGGTGCCTCCGGCGGGGGTCCTCCTGGCCCCCATCGGGGCGGTGCGCCTCGGGCGCGCCGCCCTCGACGCCCCGACGGCGGCCGAGGCGTTCGCCATGGCGGCCCTCGCCCCCCCGGCGGCGCTCGCCTTGGGCGCGCTC
>DAOMFB010000345.1:0-3655 GCA_035429585.1 Thermoanaerobaculia bacterium | reverse complement strand
GTACCTCCACGTGGAGAGCGCCCCCGAGACCCCAGACGCTCGCCATCGCGGTGGCGCCGATCCCGAACGAAAAGGCCCCGAGCGCCCCGTGGCTCGTCGTGTGCGAGTCGGTCCCGACGACGACCGTCCCGGGGCGGACGTAGCCGTACTCGGGAAGGACCTGGTGGCAGATGCCCCCCGTGTCGCCGCGGACGTCGTGGAAGCGGCCGATCCCCTGCGCCCGGACGAACTCGCGGACCCGCTTCTGGTTCGTGGCGGTCTTGGGCGACTCGGCCGGGACCCGGTGGTCGAAGATGATCGCGATCCGCGAGGGGTCCCAGACCTTCGGAGCGCGCCCCGTCCCCTTCCAGACCTCCTGGAACTGGTTGATGACGAGCGCGGCGTTCTCGTGCGACATGGCGAGGTCGACGCGCGGCTCCACGACGTCCCCGGCCTTCGCCCCGGGCTTTCCGGCGGCGCGGGAGAGGATCTTCTCGACGACGGTCTGGCCCATTCTCTGACTCCTAGACGATTCCTTCGCTCTTCATCGCGGCGATCTCCGCGGCGGTGTAGCCCGCCTCCCCCAGGACCTGCTCCGTGTGCTCGGAGAGGCGGGGGGGCGGGGCGTCGATCCCGCCGGGAGTCCTCGAGAAGAGCGCGGTGAGGCTGAAGAGGGGCAGGTCGCCGACTCCCGGCACGGGGACGCTCCGGAGCGTCTGCCGGTGGGCGACCTGGGGCTGCGCGAGGGCGGCCTCGAGGGAGAGGATCTCGCCCGAGGGGACGCCGCGCGCGTTCAGCGCCTCCACCCACTCGGCGGTGGTCCGCGTCCGGAGCTTCTCCTCGAGGAGCGGGGTCAGGAGCTTCCGGTTCTTCTTCCGCGTGTCGCGCTCGGCGAACCGCGGGTCGCCCTTCAGCTCCGGGACGCCGAGCACCTCCGTCACGGCCTCCCACTGCTCCTGCTTGTTGGCCGCGATGTTCACGAAGCCGTCCTTCGTGGCGAAGGTCCCCGACGGGGCGGCGGTGAAGTTGTCGTTCCCGAGGAGGACGGGGGGCTGCCCGCCGATCAGGAGGTTCGCGGCGACCCACCCCATCAGCGGCATGATCGAGTCGAGGAGGGCGACGTCGATCATCTGCCCCTCGCCGGTCCGCTCCCGGTGGTAGAGGGCGGCCATGATCGCGAACGCCGCGTTCAGCCCGCCGACGGTGTCGCAGACGGGGAAGCCGCACCGGAGGGGGTTCAGCCGCTCGTCGCCGTTCACGGCCATCGTCCCGGAGAGCCCCTGGATGATCTGGTCGTAGGCCGGCTTGTCCGCGTCGGGGCCGGTCTGGCCGAAGCCCGAGATGGCGCAGTAGACGAGGCGCGGGTTGAGCTTCGCGAGCTCCTCGTACGAGAGGCCGAGCCGGGCCGTGACGCCGGGGCGGAAGTTCTCGACGAGGACGTCGGCCGTCGCGACGAGCTTCCGGAAGACCTCGCGCCCCTTCGGCGCCTTGAGGTTCAGCGTGACCGACTTCTTGTTCGCGTTCTGGGCGAGGAAGCTCGTCCCCATCAGTTCCTTGTTCAGCTTCGGGACGTTGCCGAGCTTCCGGGCGAGGTCCCCGTCCTTCGGGTTCTCGATCTTGACCACCTCGGCGCCGAGGAGGGCGAGGTGGAGCGTCGCGAACGGTCCGGAGAGGACGTTCGTCAGGTCGAGGACGCGGATCCCGTCCAGGAGCATCGCCGTCACGCGGTCACCCCCGCCGGCGCCGCCGCCCGGACCGGCCCCGTCTTGTGGACGCGCCCCGGCATCTCGCGCCCGAAGAAGGCCGCGACGTCGCGGGCGACGCCGATCAGGGCGTCGAGGTCGACGTCGGTCCGCTCGCCCGTCCGCTGGAGGGCGTGGACGAGGTCCTCCGTCGCGACGTTCCCGGCGGCCACCTTCGTGAAGGGACAGCCGCCGAGCCCCGCGAAGGAGGTCTCGAAGGAGGTGACCCCGGCGGCGAGCGCGGCGAAGACGTTGGCCATCCCGACGCCGTACGTGTCGTGGAAGTGGCAGGCGGCCTCGATCCCCGGCGCCAGGGAGAGGAGGGCGCCGTAGAGGCGGGTCACCTGCGCGGGGTGGGCGTGCCCGGCGGTGTCGGCGAGGCTGATGCGTGTGAGCCCCGCCTCGACGTAGCTCCGGCAGACCGAGAGGACCCGCTCCTCGGGGACCGGCCCCTCGAAGCCGCAGCCGAAGGCCGACTGGACGGAGACCTGCACGGGCTTCCCCGCGGCGAGGGCCCGCTTCGCGAGGGCGACGATCCGCCCCGTCGCCTCGGCCGTCCCCATGCCGGTGTTCTTCCGGCTGTGCGTCTCGCTGGCCGAGACCCCCATGCAGACGAGCTCCACCCCGCAGGCGAGGGCCCGCTCGAACCCCTTCTCGTTCAGGACGAGGCCCGACAGGACGGCGCGGCGTGTCGGGGCGCCCGGGGCGGTCAGCCGCGAGAAGAGCGCGTCCGTGTCGGCCATCTGCGGGACCTTCTCCGGGTGGACGAAGGAGCCGACCTGCACGGCGTCGATCCCCGTCGCCGCGAGCCGGCCGATCCAGCCGGCCTTCGTCTCCGTCGGGACGACGGTCTTCTCCGCCTGGAGGCCGTCCCGCGGCCCCACCTCGTGGAGGAGGATCTTCCGGGCGCGCTCCATGCCGCGCGGCCTCAGAGCGCCCGGGCGACCGCCTCGCCCATCTCGAGCGTCGTCGCCTTCCCGCCCATGTCGTATGTCCGGACCTTCCCCTCGGCCACGACCTTCGCCACGGCCGCCTCGACGCGCCGCCCCTTGTCGGCCTCGCCGAGCCAGTCGAGCATCATCTTCGCCGCGAGGATCGTGGCGAGCGGGTTGACCTTGTACTGCCCGGCGTACTTCGGGGCCGAGCCGTGCGAGGGCTCGAAGACGGCCAGCTTCTCGCCGATGTTCCCCGAGCAGCCGAAGCCGAGCCCGCCGACCATCTGCGCGGCGAGGTCGGAGATGACGTCGCCGTAGAGGTTCGGGGCGACCAGCACGTCGTACGAGAACGGGTTCTTCAGGAGCCACATGCAAATGGCGTCCACGTTCGCGTCGTCGGTCGCGACGTCGGGGTACTGCGCGGCCACCTTCCGCGCCTCCTCGAAGAAGAGGCCGTCGGCCGCGCGGACGACGTTGGCCTTGTGGACGATGGTCACCTTCTTTCGCCCGTGCTTGACGGCGAACTCGTAGGCGGCGCGGGCGATCCGCTCGGAGCCCTTCCGCGTGTTCACCTTGCAGGAGATCGCGTACTGCTCCGGGGCGAGCGGCGCGAAGGGGCCGAAGGCCTTCGAGAGCTTCGAGAGGACCCCCGACAGCTCGAGCGGGACGGGCGAGAACTCGACCCCCGCGTAGAGGTCCTCGGTGTTCTCCCGGAAGATGACGAGGTCGATCCCGTCCTTGAGGTTCAGCGGGTTCCCCGCGTACGCCTTGCAGGGGCGGAGGCAGACGTAGAGGTCGAAGAGCTGCCGCATCCGGACGATGGGGGAGCGGTAGGTCAGCCCCTTTCCCTTCATCTCGGGGGCCAGCTCCTCCTCGGCGGCGCGGACGGGCTTCGAGGTGATCGCCCCGAACATCGCGGCGTCGACCTTCCGGAGGAGCTCGACCGTCCGGGCCGGGAACGCGTCCCCTTCCCGGCACCAGAACTCCCATCCGATGTCG
>DAOMFB010000344.1:0-3658 GCA_035429585.1 Thermoanaerobaculia bacterium | reverse complement strand
GATCGCGATCGTGAAGAACGCCGCGGTGCACCGGGCGGCGATGACGATCGGCGCTGCTTACCTCACGCCGTCGGCGGGCACGGAACGCGACCCCCTCGACTGGGTCCCCGAGTTCTCCCGCCGGGCGCGCGCCGTCCCGGTCTACGCGGCGCTCCGGTCGCTCGGACGGGAGGGGGTCGCGGAGCTCGTGACGCGCGGCGCGGCGCTCGCGAGCCGGATGGCGGACCGGCTTCGGGCCGCCCCGGGCGTGGCCGTGCTCAACGAGGTCGTCCTGAACCAGGTCCTCGTCCGCTTCGGAGACTCCGACGAGCGGACGCGCGCCGTCGTCCGCGGCGTCCAGGACGAGGGAACCTGCTGGCTTTCCGGGACGACCTGGCAGGGGCGCGCCGCGATGCGGATCTCGGTCGTCGGCGCCTCGACGACCGCGGAGGACGCCGACCGCTCCGTCGACGCGATCCTCCGCGTGGCGCGCGCCCCGACCTGACGGGAGGCTCCGGAGAGGCGGACCGGCCTCAGGTCCAGTGAATGGTCTCGCGGTGGGCGGCGGCCGGATCTCCGGCCGCGGCGGCCGCAGCCCGGTTCTCCGCCGTGTCGAGCTCCGGGAAGAGCTCGAGCGCCTTCGCGACGACGCCGGCGGCGTCGATCCGGTAGAGCGAGCGCTGGACCGCCTGGGGGCTGTGCTCGACGAAGGTGTCGGGGACGCCGTGCACGCGGACCCCCTGCGCCGGGAGCCCCGCCGCGTGGATCGCCTCGAGGACGGCGCTTCCGAACCCGGCCTGGACGAGGTGCTCCTCGAGCGTCAGGAGCCGCGGCGAGGCGGCGAGCAGCTTGCCCAGGAGCGCCGCGTCGAGCGGCTTGACGAAGCGCGCGTGGGCGACGCCGCAGGAGATGCCCCGCTCGCGGAGCGCCTCGGCCGCCTTCTGGGCGACGGGCACCATCGCGCCGTACGCCAGGAGGTTCAGCGCCGTCCCCGTCGAGAGGATCTCGCCGGTGCCGATCGGAATCTCGTGCGGCGTCGCGTCCAGCGGAACGCCGAGTCCCATGCCGCGCGGGTAGCGGATGGCGAACGGGCCGTTCGACGAGATGGCCGTGAAGAGGAGATGCTGGAGCTCGTTCTCGTCCTTCGGGGCCGCGACGACCATGTTCGGGATGCCCCGCATGAAGGCGATGTCGTAGATCCCCTGGTGGGTCTTGCCGTCGTCGCCCACGAAGCCGGCGCGGTCGACGCAGACCGTCACCGGAAGCTTCTGGAGGCAGACGTCGTGGATGAGCTGGTCGTAGGAGCGCTGGAGGAACGTCGAGTAGATGGACACGACGGGCCGGAGGCCCGCCTTCGCCATCCCGCTGGCCATGATGATCGCGTGTTCCTCGGCGATTCCGACGTCGAAGACACGGTCCGGGAAGGCCTTCCGCACCTCGACGAGGGCCGTCCCCTCCAGCATCGCCGCGCTGATTCCGACGATGCGCGGGTCCTTCTCCATCATCGCCATCAGGGTCTTCGCGAAGACCTGCGAGTACGTGTAGGCCGCGCCCGAGCCGGCCGCCGGCGACGGCGTTCCCGGCTGGTGGAACCGCGTGGGGTTGTCCTCGGCGTGCGTGAAGCCGCGCCCCTTGTGCGTCATCACGTGGATGACGACGGGCGTGCCGTCCGCCGACACCTCGCGGGCGCGCTTGAAAGCCTCCTCCAGCTCGGTGTAGTCGTGGCCGTCGATCGGGCCGACGTAGTGGAAGCCGAGCTCGTCCCAGACGAGATTGGGGAAGAAGAGCCCCTCGACCGACGCCTTCACCTTCTTGGCGAGGCCCCACGCCTCCTCGCCCTTCGGCAGGCGCCGGAAGAACTTGTGCCCGGTCTCGATGAACTTCTGGTAGGCCGGGTGCAGCTCGAAGCGGTTGCGCCAGTGGGCCATCCAGCCGACGTTCTCCGAGATCGACCAGCCGTTGTCGTTCAGGACGACGATGAGGCGCTTCGGCCGGACGTGGACGATGTTGTTCAGGGCCTCGTAGCTCGTCCCGCAGGTCAGCGCTCCGTCCCCGACGATCACGACGGTGTGGGGCTTCGCCGGATCGCCCTGCGACGCCACGGCCATCCCCATCCCGTACGAGAGGCCGGTCCCGGCGTGTCCGGCCGCCAGGGTGTCGTGCTCGCTCTCGGACGGCTCGGCGAACCCGGAGAGGCCTCCCGGCGTCCGGATGCCCGGGAAGCGGTCCCGCCGCCCCGTCACCAGCTTGTGCGTGTAGCACTGGTTCGACGTGTCCCAGACGAACTTGTCCTTCGGGCTTTCGAAGGCCCGGTGGAGGGCGAGCGTCAGCTCGACGATCCCGAGGTTCGACGCGAGGTGCCCCCCCGTCTTCGTGATCGTCTCGATGATCAGGTTCCGGCACTCCTGAGCGACCTGCGCCAACTCGTCGTGGCTCAAGGCTTTCAGGTCCTGCGGCCCCTCGATACGGCTCAGAATGGTCATCGAATCGTCCTTCGGTCCCGCGGCGGGCGCGGGAGCCGCGAATCATACCGCAGCAATCGGAGCCCGCCGGCCCCCGAAACCGCCCCGCGTCGCTTCAGCGGGACGGAACCGCCGGCGCGCCCCGGTCGAGGGCGCGCTTCAGTCGGCGGGTGATCAGATAGAGCTCCGGGCGCGAGACCTTCGCGCCGGGCCCCTTCTCCTCGACCTTCTCGAGCGACGCGCCGGCGAGAAGCACCGGGAGGGCGCAGAACTCCACGAGGCCCCGCGGCGCCCCGGCCCCCTGGAGGATCCCGATGTACTCCGCCGCCACCTCGAGGTCCCGGCGCGCCAGGGCGAAGACCTCGGCCAGGGGCACGGACTCCGGAAGGTACCGGCGCCCCTCTGCCGCGTCCTCCGCCGCGTCCTTGAGGATGTTCACGAGCTGCAGCGCCTCGCCGAACGTCGCCGAGCGCTCCCGCAGGGCGCCGGCCGAAGCCACGAGGGCGGGCCGGCCGCGCAGGAAGAGCTCCGTCAGCATCTCGCCGACGATTCCGGCCACGTAATAGCAGTAGCGCCGGAGCTCCGGGACGCTCGTCAGCGTCAGGCGCCCGTCGTGGGTCCGCGACACGAACTCCCCCATGCCGTCCGAGGACCGGAGGACGTACGCGCGGATCGACGCCACGGCGTCCGGCGCCAGGCCGAAGTAGGCGTCGAGGACGAACGGGATCTCCGCGATCAGCTCCCGGTAGCCCTCGTGGTCCGCCGGCCGCTGGGCACTCCAGGCCGCGGCGAGCCGGGCGGCCTCGGCCGGCCGGCTCTCCCGGAGAAGCTCCTCGAAACCGGCGAGGGCCGCGACACGCCGCTCCGGCGGCCAGTGGTAGGCGTCCTCGAACGTGTCCGCGATCCGGAACAGGAGGTAGGCGACCATCACCTCGCGCCGCGTCGGCTCCGGCAGGACCGGGATCGAGAGGGCGAAGGTGCGGCTCGTCCTCTCGAGAAGCGCTTCGAGGCTCGGCACGCTCAGATCATCTCCGGAATGAGCCTCGCGAGGAAGCGGGCCAGCCCCCCGGAGCCCTCCCTCACGCGGCGCCGCATCCGGAGGAGCGCCGGGAGGGCGGCCGGTCGGAAAAGCAGCCGCCGGCCCCGGGTCTCATCGACCCGACACCCGAAGAGCTGAGCGCCCCCGGTATCACCCACATACACCGCCATCGTCGAGG
>DAOMFB010000343.1:0-3660 GCA_035429585.1 Thermoanaerobaculia bacterium | reverse complement strand
TTCGCCATCTCCCAGCGGACCCGGTCGCCGAAGTTGAGGGGCATCGGCTCCAGGTTGTGGAACCGCTTCCCGTCGAAATGGTCGGTCAGCGGCGCGCGCCCGTCCCCGGCCGCGCCCGCACCGGCCGCGAGGAGGAGCGCGAGGAGGAGAGCCGGCGTCACCGGACCGCCGAGAGGAGCGCGAGGAAGCTCGTGCCTCCGGGCGCCTCGACGCCGAGGTGCTCCGCCACGGTGGCGCCCACGTCGGCGAAGCTCGGCCGCGTCCCGAGGTCCGCGCCGCGCCGCAGGCCGCGGCCGGCCGCCACGACGGGAACGTACTCCCGCGTGTGGTCGGTCGAGACGTCCGACGGGTCGCCGCCGTGGTCGGCGGTGACGAGGAGGAGGTCCCCCTCCCGCATCGTCCCGACGATCGCCGGGACGAACCCGTCGAACTCCTCGAGGGCGCGCGCGTAGCCCGCCGGGTCGTTCCGGTGCCCGTACTTCGTGTCGAAGTCGACCAGGTTCGAGAAGAGGAAGTCGTCGTCGCGCTCGCGGATCGCCGCCACCGTCTTCTCCAGCCCGTCGCGGTTCGACTCGGTGTGGACGGCGCTCGAGAGCCCCTGCCCGACGAAGAGGTCCTCGATCTTTCCGACGCCGTGGACCGCGAGGCCGCGCTCGCGGCAGCGGTCGAGAACCGTCGGACCGAGGGGCGGCACCGAGAGGTCCCGGCGCCGGTGGGTCCGCGTGAAGCGTCCCGGCGTCCCGACGAAGGGGCGCGCGATGACGCGCCCGACGCGGTGCGGCGGGACGAGGATCCTCCGCGCGGCCTCGCACCAGGCGTAGAGCGTCGCGACCGGCACGACCTCCTCGTGCGCCGCCACCTGGAAGACCGAGTCGCCCGAGGTGTAGACGATGGGGCGACCGCTCTCCATGTGCTCGGCGCCGTACTGCTCGATCACCGCGGTCCCCGACGCCGGCCGGTTGTGGAGGACCTTCTTCCCCACCGCGGCCTCGAACGGCCCGATGACCTCGGGGGGGAAACCGTCCGGATAGAGCGGGAAGGCCGTGTCGAGGGTCAGCCCCATCAGCTCCCAGTGTCCGGTCGTCGAGTCCTTTCCGGGCGACGCCTCCGCACACCGCCCGAACGCGCCCTCCGGCGCCGGAAGGCCGCGCGGCGCGTCGGCGTAGAGGGTGTGGAGGAGGCCGAGGCGCGCGAGGTTCGGAAGCGCCGGCTTCCCGTCGCGCAGGATGTGCTGAAGGGTCGCGGCGCCCGCGTCGCCGAAGCTTCCCGCGTCGGGCGTCGCGCCCACGCCGAGCCCGTCGCAGACGATCACGATCGCTCGCTTCTTCATGGTCTCCGGTCCGCGGCGGAGAGGGCCCGGGAGAACCCGACCGCCGGGTTCTCCCGGAACGTCACAGCCCCTGGGACCGCTGCTGCGCCTCGGCGCGAACCGGCGAGTCCGGGTAGTCCGTCAGCACGCGCTGGTAGTACGACTTCGCCTCGGCCGCCTTGCCGGTCTTCTCGGAGAGGCGTCCCAGCTCCAGCAGGAGGACGTCCTTGGGCACGGGCGCGTCGCCCGCGTCGAGGGCCTTCTTCGCCGTCTCGACGGCGCCCTGGGCGCGGCCCGCCGCGGCTTCCGCATCGAGCATCGAGACGAAGGCGATCCCCGCCGAGATCGTCCCCTTCTCCCCCTTCGCGAACGCCTTCGCGGCGTCGATGGCGCCCCCGGAGACGCCCGACGGTCCCTCGATCCCCATCAGCAGCAGGGTCGCGGCGCGGCCGCTGCGGGAGGACGGGGCGTCCTTCGCCAGCTTCCGGAGCTCGTCCTTGGCGGCGGCCGCCCGTTCCGCCGCGTCCCGGAAGACGCGCTGCCCGGGCCCCGGCGCAACGCCGTCGGCGGCGAGCGGGGCGTCGAGGAGGCCGATCGCCTCCGAGAGCCGCCCGGCGAGGCGGCGATCGCGCCAGGCGATGCCCCCCCAGATCGCCCCGACGAGGACGACCACCGCGACGACGGCGGCTCCCGAGCGGACGGACTGGCTCTGGTGCGACGTCAGGTAATCGCGGGCGGAGAGGAGCGCCTCGCGGAGGTCGTTCCGTTGCAGATCGTGTCGGTGTTTCTTGTCCATGGGGTCTCAGATTCTCCGGTTCTCGGCAGAGTCCCTCACCGGCCACCCCGATGCGGTGGCCGTTTGGGATCCTCCGGTCGAAGAGGCTGTCTACCTCTTCTTCCGCTTCGCGGCCTTCCTGGTCTTCTTCGCGGGCTTCCGGGCGGCCTTCCGGACCGTCTTCTTCCGGGGCGCGGACTTCTTCGCGACCTTCTTCTTCGGAGCGGCCTTCTTCTTCGGAGCCGCCTTCTTCGCGACCTTCCGCGCGACCTTCCTGGCGGCCTTCTTGACGACCTTCTTCGCGGTCGCGGCCTTCTTCGCGACGGCCTTCTTGGCGCTCGCAGCCTTCTTCGCGACGACCTCGGCGGCCGCCTCGACCTTGTTCTTGGCGTCCTTCGCGACCTCGGTCACGGCGGCCTGGACGGCCTGCGCGGCCTTCTCGACGGCCTCGGCGACCGGGCTCGGTGCGGCCGGGGCGGGAGGCTGGGAGCCACCGGGCGGGTTGGAGCTTTCCATTGCTTTCAGGACCTCCTCTGCGTGATGTTCGGTATCGACCTTGTGGAAGACGTGGCGGACGATCCCGTCCTTGCCGATGAGGAAGGACTTCCGGAGCGGTCCGACGCCCCAGGGACTCTCGCCCCAGGCCCCGTACGTCTCGTGGACCTGGTGGCTCGGGTCGGACAGGAGCTCGAACGGAAGCTCGTACTTGGCGGCGAACGCGTTGTGCGACGCGGCGTCGTCGCGGGAGACGCCGAGGACCTCGACGTCGCGCGCGGCGAGGGCCTTCCAGCCGTCGCGCAGGCTGCAGGCTTCCTTCGTGCACCCCGGGGTGTCGTCCTTGGGGTAGAAATAGAGCAGCACGTTCTTCCGCCCGCGGTACTCCGCGAGGGAGATGACCCGGCCCGAACGGGCCGGAAGCGCGAAGTTGGGGGCGGCGCCACCGGCCGCTACGGAGACGTTTTTCTCGACCATCCTCGGATGCCTCCGAGCCGCGGAGGATAACAGCATTGACGCCCGTTGGGACGCTTCCGGCGCTAATCTCGGGGGGATGTCGGGCGCCGCGGCGATGTCGGTCGGGGCCCTCGAGGCGGGCGGGGGCGGCGGGCTCCCGGCCGACCTGAAGACCTTCGAGTCCCTCGGCGTCACCGGGACCTCGGTCGCCACGGCCGTGGCGGCCCAGGACGCTTCGGCCTTCACCGTCGTCCACGACCTGCCCCTGACGGCGGTCCGGGAGCAGCTCCGGGCGGCCCGGCAGTCCCCGCCGCCCCGGGCCGTCAAGGTCGGCCTCGTGCCGACCGTCCCGGTCATACGGCTCCTCGGCGCCGATCTGCCCGGACTGCTCGTCCCGATCGTCGTCGATCCGGAGATGACGGGGGACGGCGAGCCCCGCCTCCTCCGCCAGGCCTCCGTCTCGGCCCTCGTCCGGGACCTCCTGCCGGCCGCCACGATCGTCACCCCGAACCTCGTCGAGGCCTCGGTCCTGGCCGGATTCCCGATCCGGGACGAGGCCGACGCCAAGCGTGCCGCCCGGGCCATCCAGCCGCTCGGGCCGCAGGCCGTGCTGATCCAGGGCGGG
>DAOMFB010000342.1:0-3682 GCA_035429585.1 Thermoanaerobaculia bacterium | reverse complement strand
CGCTGCGGGGTCTCCACCTTGCGGACGCCGAAGCGCGGTCCGCCGGACTGGATGCTCCCTGCCGCGCGGGGGCGGGGGGGCGGCCCCCCCCAGACGAAGAGCTCCTCTCCGGCGAACCCGGTCGGGATCTTCATCCCGATGAGTCGCTCGATCGCCGCCAGCGAGAAGACGTAGTTCTCGTCGGCGAGGGAGATCGCCTTCCCCGTGGCGCCGGCGCGCGCCGTCCGGCCGATCCGGTGGACGTAGTCCTCCGGGTCCTGGGGCAGGTCGACGTTGATCACGTGCGTGACGCCCTCGATGTGGAGGCCACGCGAGGCGACGTCGGTCGCCACGAGGAGGGGGAGCCGTCCCGACTTGAAGTCCGCGAGGATCTTCAGGCGGCGCGCCTGCGGCAGGTCGCCCGTCAGGGCCGCGATGTGGTGGCCGTGCCGCTCGAGGGCCGCCACGACCCGCTCCGCGAACCGCCTCGTGTTGACGAAGAGGAGGGTCCGCTCCACGCCCTCGGCCTTCAGGAGGCCGATCAGGAGGGGGAGCTTCTCCCGGGCGCCGACGTGGTAGAGGATCTGCGTCACGCGGTCCGCGGTCACCTGCTGGGGGCGGATCTCGATCCGCTCGGCGTCGTTCATGTGCTCCCAGGCCAGCTCGAGGACCCGGACGGACAGGGTGGCCGAGAAGAGCGCCGTGTGGCGCCGGTGGGGCGGCGGGCACCGGCGCAGGATGCGCCGGAGGTCCGGGATGAACCCCATGTCGAAGAGCCGGTCCGCCTCGTCGATGACGAGGGTCTCGACGCTACCGAACGACGTGGCCCCCTGCTGCTCGTAGTCGAGGAGGCGGCCGGGCGTCCCGATCAGAAGGTCGCAGCCCGCGCGGAGCTGGTCGCGCTGCTTTCCGTAGTCGATCCCGCCGAAGACGGTGACGATGCGCGGCTTCACGAAGTGGCCGAGGGCCACCGCGTCGTCGCGGATCTGGACGGCGAGCTCGCGCGTCGGCGCGACGACGAGCGCCCGGGGCGGATCCCCCGGGCGGGCCGGCCTCGGGGCGCGGCAGAGCCGCGTGTAGACGCCGATCAGGAAGGCGGCGGTCTTCCCGGTCCCCGTCTGGGCCTGCGCCGCGACGTCCCGTCCGGCGAGAAGGAGGGGCAGCGTGGCCGCCTGGACGGGCGTGGCCCGCACGAACCCGCACCCGGCGATGCCGGCGCGTACGGGGTGCGGAAGCGGCAGGTCGGAAAAGTAGACGTCCGAGAGATGGTCCTCGAACGCCCCTGGGGCGGGACCCATTCGCCCGCATTGTAGCTCCCGTTCGGGCCCGACGCCCCGCGTATACTCGCCCACCGCCGTGCCCCTCAAGGAACTGACGAAACGGGTCTTCCTCGGAAAGAGCAAGGACCCGCTCGATCCGGGCGTCTTCGAGAAGCTTTCGCTCGTGGCCTTCCTGGCCTGGGTGGGCCTGGGCGCCGACGGCCTCTCCTCCTCCGCCTACGGCCCCGAGGAGGCGTTCCTCGCCCTGGGCGGCCACCCGAACCTCGCGGTCTTCCTCGCGCTCGCGACGGCGGCCACCGTCGTCCTGATCTCGGCGTCGTATTCCCAGATCATCGAGCTCTTCCCGTCGGGCGGCGGCGGTTATCTCGTGGCGACGCACCTGCTCGGCGAGAAGGCGGGGCTCGTCTCGGGCACGGCGCTCGTGATCGACTACGTCCTGACGATCTCGACGTCGTGCGCGGCCGGCGTCGCGGCTCTCTGCTCGCTCGTCGGGAACGTGTCGCCGGCGACCCAGCTCCTCTACTCGCTCGCGGCGGTCGTCGTCCTCGTCCTCCTGAACGTCCGGGGCGTCCGCGAGTCGATCCAGGTCCTCCTCCCCATCTTCGTGGTCTTCCTGGTCACCCACGTCGTCGTCCTCGTCTTCGGGCTCGGGCGGCACATGGGCGACCTGCCGCAGCTCGTGCAGGCCACCGCGCGCGACACGCGGTCGACATGGGCCGAGCTGGGAGCCTGGGGCGCCCTCGCGCTTCTCCTGAAGGCCTTCTCGCTCGGGGGCGGCACCTACACGGGCATCGAGGCCGTCTCGAACGGGCTCCAGATCCTCCGCGAGCCCCGCGTCCGGACGGGGCGGCGGACGATGACGTACATGGCCATCTCCCTCTCCTTCATGGCCGGGGCGCTCATCCTCTGCTACCTGCTGGCGGGCGTCCGCAAGACCGAGGGCGCCACCCTGAACGCGTCCCTCTACCGCGTCCTCTCCGGAGAGATGCTGGGCTCCGGCTCGGCCGCGGCGTCGGCGCTGGTCCTCCTCTGCCTCGTCTCCGAAGGCGCCCTGCTCTTCGTGGCGGCGCAATCGAGCTTCCTCGCCGGCCCCCGCGTCCTCGCCAACATGGCGATCGACTCGTGGGTGCCCCACCGGTTCAGCCTCCTCTCGGAGCGGCTCGTCACGCACAACGGGGTCCTCCTGATGGGAGGCGCCGCCGTCGCCATGCTCCTCTACGCCGGCGGGTCGATCCACATCCTCGTCGTCATGTACTCGATCAACGTCTTCCTCACCTTCACGCTCTCGCAGCTCGGCATGTGCGTGCACTGGTGGAAGGTGCGGCGGACGGACCGGACGTGGCTCCACCGGTTCGCCGTGAACGGCGGCGGACTCCTCGTGTCGCTGACGATCATGGTCGTCTCGGCCCTCCTGAAGTTCCGGGAAGGCGCCTGGATGACGGTCGTCATCACGGGCGGGATGATCGGGTTCTTCGCCCTGATCCGGCGGCACTACAGCTCCGTCGGCCTCCTCATGAAGCGGGCCGACGACGTGCTGACGACGCTCCCGCGCTACAAGCCGGCCGACACGTCGGGGGTCCTCCCGAAGGCCGAGCCCGTCAGCCGGAACACCCCGACGGCGGTCTTCCTCGTCTCCGGGTTCAACGGCCTCGGCATCCACTCGCTCCTGCAGGTGCAGAAGTACTTCCCGCGCTACTTCAAGAACGCGGTCTTCCTCTCGGTCGGCGTCGTCGACTCGGCGAACTTCAAGGGCGTCGACGAGATGGAGAACCTGAAGAAGGAGACCGAGCGGGACCTGAACAAGTACGTCGAGTTCGCGCGCGGGCTCGGCATGCACGCCGAGCATCACTACGCCGTCGGTACGGACCTCCTGGACGAGATCGTGGCGCTCTGCCAGGAGGTCAAGCAGAAGTACGACCGCCCGATCTTCTTCGCCTCGAAGCTGCTCTTCCCGAACGAGAACTTCGTCACGCGGGCGCTCCACAACCAGACGCCGTTCGCGGTCCAGCGCCGCCTGCAGTTCGAGGGGCTCCAGACCGTGATCCTGCCGATCCAGGTGAGCACCTAGGGGTCGCCGGCGGTGGCGCCAGCCGACTCCTTCGTCGCCCGCCGGCCGCTCGCAGCGGCCCTCCTCCTGACCGCCGCCGTGCTCGCCGCGACGGCCGACGAGCGCTACTTCGGCCTCGTGATCGACGGCCGGATCATGGTCCGGACGGCCGTCTCGATGGTCACCCTCGGCGAGATCGGCATCGCGCGCGGCCAGGCCGTCGGGATCGACCGGCCCGGGGGGGACAGCGTCACCCGCTACGGCCTCGGGCCCTCCTTCTCGCTCGCGGTGCCGGTCGCGCTCTCCCGCCCCTTCGAGCGCGGGATCCGCCCCGGGGCCTCGCAGACGCTCTTCGTCCTGCACCAGATCCTCTGGC
>DAOMFB010000341.1:0-3708 GCA_035429585.1 Thermoanaerobaculia bacterium | reverse complement strand
GGGCTTCCCGGCGGGGACCTCGGACTCGATCCGGTACCGGAAGAGGCCGCGGAGGAGGATGTTCGAGCGCCCGTCCGGAAGGGGCTCGTGCTCCACGACCTCTCCGGCGCAGCCCACGGGGAAGACCCGCGGCCGGCCCGCGTCGTCCGGCGACCCGCCCGGGACGAGGAGCTGGACGCCGAGGAGCCCTTCGCCCTGGAGCGCGTCCGTCAGCATCTCCCGGTACCGCGGCTCGAAGACGTGGAGGGGGAGCGTCGTCTCCGGGAAGAGGACGACCCCCGGGAGGGGGAAGAGGGGCAGCCGCCGCCGGCCCGTCATCTCCGCTCCGGCGCCGGCTGCCCGTGCGCGCGCGACCAGAGGACGAGAACGTGCCGCGAGACCGCCTCGATCTCGTCCGGCCCGAGCCGGCCGCGGTACGCCGGCATCGGGCTCGCCGGATCTCCCTCCGCGACGAGCCGCCGGATGGAGTCGAGGTCGCCGCCGTGCTTCCACGTGTCGTCCGTGAGCACCGCGTAGGGGCGCCCCCGGGCGAACCGCGTGTCGCCCCGCCCCTCGCGTCCGTGGCAGGCCGCGCACTTCCGCGCCCAGATCCGCTCGCCCGGGTCCGTCGGGCCGCAGCCGCCGGCGGCGAGGGCGGCGGCGGCGAGGGCGGCGGGAAGTGACGGAGCCCTTCGTCGCATCGGGAGACGCATGGTATCTTCCCGCGCCATGGCGAACAAAGACGACCGGTACGAGGACAACGCTCCGGGGAAGTTCTACGTCGACACCCAGTGCATCGACTGCGATGTCTGCCGCGTGACGGCGCCGAACAACTTCCGGCGGAACGAGGAGAAGGGCTACTCCGTCGTCTCGAAGCAGGCCGAGACGCCGGAAGAGGAGGCCCAGTGCCAGGAGGCGATGGACTCGTGCCCCGTGGAAGCCATCGGGAACGACGGGGAGTAGGCGACCGGACGGCTCACCCGCCGAGGGCCCGGCGCGCGTGATAGCTCGAGCGCACCAGCGGGCCTGACTCGATCCGGCGAAAGCCGATCTCCTCTCCGAACCGCCTCAGCTCCTCGAACTCCTCCGGCGTCCAGTACCTCTCGACGGGGAGCCGCCGCTCGTGCGGCGGCAGGTACTGCCCGACCGTGACGACGTCCGTCCCGTTCGCCCGCAGGTCCCGGAGCGTCCGCCGCAGCTCGTCCGGCGTCTCGCCGAGCCCGACCATCAGGCCGGACTTGGTCCGCATCGCGGGGGCCTCGCGGTCGCGGAAGGCGGCGGCCCGCCGGAGCAGCTCGAGCGAGCGGCCGTAGACGGCGTCCGGGCGGACGCGGCGGTAGAGACGCCCGACCGTCTCGACGTTGTGGTTCAGGACCTCGGGGCGCGCGGCGAGGACGGTCGCGAGCGCCGCCTCGCTCCCGAGGAAGTCGGGCACGAGCACCTCCACGGTGACCCCGGGGACGAGCGCCCGGATCTCGCGGATCGTGGAGGCGAAGTGCGCCGCACCGCCGTCGGGGAGGTCGTCGCGGTCCACCGACGTGACAACGGCGTGCGCCTCCCCGAGCGCCGCGCCGGCTCCGGCGACGCGGCGGGGCTCGCCCGGGTCGAGCGCCCGTCCCGCGCCCTGCGCGATGGCGCAGAAGCCGCACCGCCGGGTGCAGACGTCGCCCATCAGGAGGAAGGTCGCCGTCCGCTCCCGGCCCCAGCACTCGAAGATGTTCGGGCACTCGGCCTCCTGGCAGACCGTGTTCAGCTCCTTCCGCCGGACGAGGGCCCGGACCTCCCGGTAGTCGTCGGTGTCGGCGATCCGGAAGGTCGGCAACTCGAGCGCGGCGGGTACGCCGTGGACGGAGCGGCCGGGACCGGCCGGGACGGCGGGGAGCTTCGCGCTCACGGGCGGAGTTTAGCGGCGCGTCCGCGCTGGCGTCCGGAGCCGGCGGACGCCATACTCGGGCCCGGAATGGGCGAGCTCGACGAGCACGGCGCGGGGCGGCGGCTCAAGGCGGCCGAGGAGGCCGCCCGGGTCCTCAAGCCGTTCGGAGGCGACGGGGCGAAGGCGGCTCACGAGGTCGTCGAGGCGCTCCGGAAGGGGGGCGCGGTCGACGCCCGCTCCGTCAAGGCCGTCGAGTCGGCGCTGCTCGACGCCCTGATGGACACGAAGGTCAAGTCGAAGGTCACGCCGAAGAAGAGCGCCTTCCTCCACCTGCTCGTGGCCGAGAAGCCCGCGCGTCCCGAGATTCGGGCGGCCTACAGGGAGTTCGAGGCGGCGTTCTCGAAGCCGGGCGTCGACGCGCTCAAGGCCTGACGCCGCCCCCGGCGGTCAGGGCGCGGGCGCCCGCTCGAAGACCTCCTCGAAGCGGGCCGCGAAGCGCGCCGCGACGTCCGCGAGGGCCGGGGCCGGCGCCGGCGCGAGGAGCCGGGCGAGCGAGGTGACGCCGCCGTCGGTGATGCCGCACGGGACGATCAGCGAGAAGCGCGCGAGGTCGGTCGAGACGTTGAGGGCGGCCCCGTGCGTCGTGACCCAGCGCGACAGGTGGACGCCGATCGCCGCCAGCTTGTCGTTCCCGGCCCAGACGGACGCCCAGCGCCCGGGACGGTCGCTGCGCCCGGCCGCGACGCCGAAGTCGGCGGCGGTCCGGATCAGGACCTCCTCGAGGTCCCGGACGTAGCGCCGCACGTCGGTCCGGTCCGGGGCGAGGTCGAGGACGGGATACGCCACGAGCTGTCCGGGGCCGTGGTAGGTCAGCCGGCCGCCCCGGTCCGACGTCCGGAGGGCCACCCCCTGCGACGCGAGGAGCGCCTCCGGGACGAGGAGGTCGGCCCGCCCCGCGTTCCGGCCGACCGTGATGACCTCCTCGTGCTCGAGGAGGAAGAGGGATTCGCGGCCTCCCGCCTTGACCCGCGCTGCGGCCTCCCGCTGAAGCCGAAGGGCCGCGTCGTACGAGACGCGGCCCTCGGACAGGAGCGAGACGACGTCGATCGGGCGGGTCAGAGCGACTCCAGCTCCGTCCACCGCTCGTTCTCGAGCGTGTTCTTCACGATGCTCATGAAGGTGTCCCCCTCGGCGCCGTCGATCAGCCGGTGGTCGAACGTGACCCCCATGTAGGCCATCGTCCGGACGGCGATGGTGTCGGAGCCGTCGGGCATCGTCACGACCTTCGGCCGCTTCTCGATGGCGCCGACGCCGAGGATGGCGACCTGCGGCTGGTTGATGACGGGGGAGGCGAAGAGGGAGCCGAAGCCGCCGTGGTTCGTGATCGTGAAGGTGCCGCCGGCCACCTCGTCCGGCGTCAGCTTCTTGGTCCGGGCGCGGGAGGCGAGGTCGTTCGCGGCGCGGGCGAGGCCGACGAGGGAGAGGTCGTCGGCGCGCCGGATGACGGGGACGATGAGCCCCCAGTCGAGCGCCACGGCCATGCCGAGGTTGATCTCGCGGTGGTAGACGATCTCGTCGCCCGAGATCGAGGCGTTCAGGAGCGGCCGCGCCTTGAGCGCCGTGATCGCCGCCCGGAAGACGAAGGGCATGTACGTCAGCTTCGTCCCGTACTGGGCGGCGAACCGGTCCTTCACGCGGTCGCGGAGCCGCGCGATCGGGGTGAAGTCGATCTCGAAGACGGACGTGACGTGGGCCGAGGTGTGCTTCGACTCCACCATCCGCTCGGCGATCTTCCGGCGCATCGCCGACATCGGCTCCACGAGGACGGTCGAGCCGGAGAAGGTGACGATGGGCGC
>DAOMFB010000340.1:0-3731 GCA_035429585.1 Thermoanaerobaculia bacterium | reverse complement strand
AATCCAGAAAGGCGCCGAGCACCGGGTCGTCGCCGTCTTCCGCGCGCGGCAGGAGCGAGCCCTCGCGGAGGCGAAGGCGAAGGGCTTCGACGCGCTCGTCGTCCTCCCCTCGACGAACTACCGCTACCTGACGAGCACCGACCCGGGGCGGAGCGAGCGGCTCATCGCGCTGATCCTCCGGCCCGCGGCGCCGGCCACCCTCGTGACGCCGTCCTTCGAGGAGGAGCGGGTGAAGGCGGACGCCGTCGCCGACCGGGCCGTCTCGTGGCCGGAGCACGAGGACCCGGCCGCCCTCGCCGCGAAGCTCCTCTCGGGGGCGAAGCGGATCGGCCTCGAGGGGACGACCGACGTCCACACCGTCGAGCGTCTCCGGGCCGCGACGGGCGTCCCGTGCGCCGACGCCTCGGCCGTCTTCGACGCGCTCCGGAGCGTCAAGTCCGAGGCGGAGAAGGGGCTGATCCGCGACGCGGCCGCGCGGACGGTGGCCGCCATCGAGGCGACGTGGAAGCGTCTCCGCGAGGGGATGACCGAGCAGGAGGTGGGCGAGATCCTCTCCGGCGAGTTCCGGAAGCTCCTCGTCCGCGGCGGCGGCCTCGTGCAGTTCGGCGCGTCGGCGTCCCTTCCGCACGGCGGCCCCGGCGAGCGCCGCCTCCGGCGGGGGGACGTCGTCCTGATGGACTGCGGCTGCCGCGTCCGCGGCTACTCCTCGGACGTGACGCGCACCGCCGCCTTCGGTCCCCCGGCCGACGAGGTGCGAAAGGTTTACGCGGCGGTCGACGGGGCGCAGCGCGCGGGCTTCGCGGCCTTCCGCGGGGGTGCGATCCCCGAGGAGGTGGACCGCGCCGCCCGGAAGGTGATCGAGGAGGCCGGTTACGGCGAGTTCTTCACGCACCGGCTCGGCCACGGCCTCGGCCTCGACGGGCACGAATCCCCGTACCTGGTCCGGGGCAACCGCGTCCCGCTCGTCCCCGGAAACGTCTGCACGATCGAGCCGGGCGCCTACCTTCCGGGCCGGTTCGGGGTCCGGATCGAGGACGACGCCGCCGCCACCGAGCGGGGACACGAGGCCCTCTCCGCCCGCCCGCCGGAGCTCCTCGTCCTCGCGCCCTGACCCCCCGGCGACGTCCGCCGGGGCTCCGCCGCGCGTAGACGGTGGGAAGGAGCGCCCCGTGAAGACGACGACCGCCCTCGCCCTCCTCCTCGCCGTGCCGCTCGTCGCGGCGCCGGCGGCTGCCCGCACCGACCCGCCCGCCGAGAAGAAGCTGGCCCGGGCCACCTTCGCCGGGGGCTGCTTCTGGTGCATGGAGCCCCCCTTCGAGGGGCTGGACGGCGTCGTCTCGGTCACCTCGGGCTATACGGGGGGAACGACGAGGAGCCCGACGTACGAGGAGGTCTCCGCCGGCGGCACCGGCCACGCCGAGTCGGTCCAGATCCTCTACGACCCGGCCCGAATCGGGTACGAGAGGCTCCTCGACGTCTTCTGGCACAACGTCGACCCGACCGACCGGGGCGGCCAGTTCTGCGACCGGGGTTCGCAGTACCGCCCGGCGATCTTCGTCCACGACGAGGAGCAGCGCCGGCTGGCCGAGGCGTCGAAGGCGGCGCTGGAGAAGACGAAGCCCTTCAAGGGGCCCGTGGTCGTGGAGATCGTCCCGGCCGGCCCCTTCTGGCCCGCCGAGGAGTACCACCAGCAGTACCACCGGAAGAACCCGATCCGGTACAAGTACTACCGGTTCCGCTGCGGCCGGGACGCGCGCCTGAAGGAGCTGTGGGGGGCGGAAAAATAGGGTTGGCCTCGCGCCGCCCCGGGACTAGATTAGATACAGGTCCCGGGACCCGAGGGCGGGTGGGGCGTCGGCTTCCCGGAGAGAGAGGAGAGGGACATGACCTCCAGCCGGAAAGTCCTCGAGCTCGCCGATCGGCAAGGGCTCTTCACCGAGGTGCGCCGCCGTTCGAAGCCGGAGGGCCCGGGCGAGACCCGCCGCGCCGAGGGGCCCTGGCTCGCCGTCTCCCGGCAGCTCGGCTCGGGGGGCTCCATCCTCGCCGTCCGCGTCGCCGAGGCGCTGGGCTGGAAGGCCTACGACCGGGAGATCCTGGCTGCCGTTGCCGCCGACACGCGGAGCGACGAGGACCTGCTGACCCGCCTCGACGAGCAGGGCGTGGCCGAGTTCCACGAGTACCTCGCCCCGCTGATCGTCCCCGACGACCCGGGTCAGGCGCGGTACCTGAAGGAGATGACCCGGGTGATCGCCCGGATCGCCCGGGAAGGGCGCGCCGTCCTGGTCGGCCGGGGCGCCAACTGGATCCTGACCCCTTCCCGCGGCCTCCGGATCCGCGCCGTCGGCGCCCGCGACGCGCGGGCGGTCTTCCTCGCGGAAGCCGAGGGGATCGCCCTCGACAAGGCGCGGAAGCAGGTCGAGGAGAACGACGCCGCGCAGAAGAAGTTCATCCGGCAGGCGTTCAACCGCGACATCGACGACCCGGCCGGCTACGACCTGATCCTGAACCCGATCGACCTCGGCCTCGAGGCCTCCGTCGCGGCGGTCGTCTCGGCGTTGAAGGCGAAGCTCGACCTCTGACCAAGGGGGCTCCTCCCCGATTCGGTGCAAGATAGCGGCATGACGAGCCCGTCGCGCCCCGCCGCCTGGGCCCTCCTCGCCGAGTTCACGAAGTCGCAGCCCCTCCGCCGGCACGCCGTCGCCGTGGAGGCGACGATGCGGCACCTCGCCCGGGTCTCGGGCGTCACGGACCCGGCCGAGATCGAGACCTGGGGGCTCGTCGGGCTTCTCCACGACTTCGACTACGAGGCCTGGCCGACCGAGCAGGACCACGTCTACCGCGGGATGGAGATCCTCCGGGCCCGCGGCTGGCCGGAGGCGATCGTCAAGGCGATCGGCGGGCACGCGTTCTACACCGGGATCCCCCGCGAGACGCGGATGGAGAAGGCGATCCTCGCCGCCGACGAGCTGACCGGCTTCGTCGGCGCCTGCGCCCTGATCCGCCCGACGAAGAAGATCGCCGACGTCCCGGTCGAGTCGGTCCTGAAGCGCCTGAAGGAGAAGTCCTTCGCGCGGACGGTGGACCGGAGCTACGTGACGACGGGGGCCGAGGAGTGGGGGACGCCACTCCCGGAGCTCATCGCCCTGGTCCTTGCCGCCCAGGTCCCGATCGCCGACCGGCTCGGCCTCGGCGGCGCCCCGGCGCCCGACCTCCCCGACGACCCTGCCCCGCCCGAGCCTCCCGCGCCCTGAGAACCCGGAGGGTCCGTTCATAATCCGGGCGTGATCCCGCTCCTCGTCGACGGCGCGCGCGTGATCGCGATGACGCGGGAAGGCGACGTCACCGAGGACGGCGCCCTTCTCGTCGAGGAGGGCGTCATCACCGCGCTTCACGACGAGGCCCGCCGGCGTGCCGCCGCCATGACGGCCGCCGGGCGTCCCCTCGAGCGGCTCTCGGCCCGCGGTCTCTGGCTCCTCCCCGGGTTCGTCCAGACGCACGTCCACCTCTGCCAGACGCTCCTCCGGAACGGGCCGGACGACCTGTCCCTCCTCCCGTGGCTCGCGAACCACGTCTTCCCGGGCGAGGCCGCCCTCGACGACGAGACGATGGAGGTCGCCGCGCGGCTCGGGCTCGCCGAGCTGATCGCGGGCGGGACGCTTGCGCCCCACAACCGGAGCTCGGTGCGCCGGAAGAGAGCCGAGTTCTGCGTGGCCGCGGCTTCCTGCGCCCGC
>DAOMFB010000339.1:0-3752 GCA_035429585.1 Thermoanaerobaculia bacterium | reverse complement strand
GCCCTCGCGGCCTACGGGATCCTCGCGACGCACCTCGAGCCGGGCACGCTCCGCTGGCGCGAGGACCTCCCCGCCGTCGCCGTCGGGACGATCGCCGTCCTCGACCTGGCGACGGTCCTGGAGGCCGCGGCCGAGCGCCTCCTCTTCGCGGGGTCCGACGCGGGCGGCGGATCCGCGCTCCGGACGGTCACGATCTCCCTCGCCGCGATCCTCCTCGCCGCGCTCCGCCGGCAGCGCTTCGCGGCGCCCGTCGGGTACCTCGTCTACCCGCTCCTCGCGGTCGCCGCCCTCCGGATCGTCCTCTTCGACCTGCGGCAGGGCCGCCCCGCGACGCTCCTGTTCACGTTCCTCGTCTACGGCGCGGCCCTCATCCTCGCGCCCCGCCTCCTCCGCGCCGGCTCCGGGGCGACGACGAAGACGAACGGGGGCGGCACGGGGTCGAACTAGCCCGGCGCGGCGGTGAAGATCGACATCGTCGTCGTCTACGTCCCGCGGTACCGCTGCGGCCACGAGATGAACTTCGTCCCGCCGCTGACGGGCCTGCACCTGGCCGCGCTGACGCCGGCCCGCCATCGCGTCCGCGTCATCCACCAGCAGGTGGAGGCCGTCGACGTCGAGTCCGATGCCGACCTCGTCGCCCTCTCCTTCTTCAGCGGCTTCGCGCCGGAGGCCTACCGGCTCGCCGGGGAGTTCCGGCGGCGCGGCAAGCGCGTCGTCGGCGGCGGGCCGCACGTGACCTTCTCGCCGGCCGAGGCCCTCCGGTTCCTCGACGCCGTGGTCCTCGGCGAGGCCGACGCGCTCTGGCCACGGCTCCTCGACGACGCGGAGGCCGGCCGGCTCGCGCGCGTCTACGAGGGCCCGCCGCCCGCGCTCGACGGCCTTCCCACCCCGCGCTACGACCTCCTTCGCGGCGGCTTCTTCGTGCCCCGGGTGGTGCAGGCCACGCGCGGCTGCCCGTACGCCTGCTCGTTCTGCACGGTGCCCGCGCTCAACCCCGGCGTTCGGACGCGTCCCGTCGCGGACGTGATCCGCGACGTGACGTACGACCGGTTCCCGCACTGGTGGCAGAGGAAGGTCGTCTGGTTCTGGGACGACAACCTGACGGTCCGGAGGCCCTACGTGGAGCGGCTCCTCCGCGAGATGGTCCCCCTGAAGCGCTGGTGGCTCACGCAGGCGAGCCTCGACGTCGCCCGCGACCCCGCGCTCCTGGACCTCATGAAGGCCTCGGGCTGCATCGGCGTCTTCTTCGGACTGGAGTCCTTCGGGGAGGCCTCGCTCCGGGACGCGAGGAAGCGCCAGAACCGGGTGGAGGAGTACCGCGCGAGCGTCGCGGCGCTGCACGCGCGCGGCATCTGCGTGATGGCGGGCCTCATCGCGGGGCTCGACGGCGACACGCCGGCCTCCATCCGCGCGATGGCGGCCCGGCTCGACGAGGTCGGCGTCGACGTGCCGTTCCTCAGCATCCTGACGCCGTTTCCCGGGACGTCCGCGTGGGACGCCCTCGCGGCCGAAGGGCGCCTGAGGCGGGACGCGGGCTGGGAGCACTTCAACGGATACAACGTCGCCTTCCGGCCGAAGACGATGAGCGGCGCCGAGCTGCTCGACGCCCACCGGGACCTCTGGCGCGAGGCGTTCTCACCCGCGAACGCCGCCCGGCGCGTTCTGAGGGCGGCCCGCACGCTTCGCGCGGGGGCGTTCCTGATGTGTGCGGCGATGAACGGCTTCTACGGCCTGAAGGGGCTGACCGGGAACGAACCCCGGAGCTTCGAGGACGACCCGGCGTACGCGGAGATCGGCCGGAGGATCCGCGACGCACGGGAGGCCGGGCCGGAACGCCCGGGGGAGGCGCCTCCTCAGAGGCTCCTGAGCTTCGCCACGACGGCCTCGACGTCGTAGTCGGGCGTCGAGGCTCCGGCGGTGACGCCGACCTTCCGGGCGCTCGCGAGCTCGGCCGGATCCAGCTCGTCGGCCGTTCCGATGAGGATCGTCTTCTTGAAGGCCTCCGCGATCCGGGCCAGCTCGTTGGTGTTCTTGCTGTGCTTTCCGCCGATGACGACGATGGCGTCGATCGCCGGGTCGTCGCAGAGGACGCGCAGCGCGTCCTGGTTCTCCTTCGTCGCGTAGCAGATCGTGTCGGCCACCCGCGCCTCCGCCACCCGGCGCCGGATCTCTTCGACGTGCGCGGCGAAGTGGTCGGCGTTCAGCGTGGTCTGGAAGACGATCTTCACCTTCGGGTGCTTCGACCAGTCGAACGCGGCGACGCCCTCCAGGTCGTAGAAGACCTCGTAGACGGCGGGGTCGAGGTCCTTCGTGTAGCCGACGACCTCCCGGTGCGTCCGCTGCCCCATGATGGCGATGAAGAAGCCGGCGGCCAGGGATCGCGCGATCTCCACGTGGATGTCGGTCACGAACTTGCAGGTCGTGTCGATGGTCGCGAGGCCGAGCGCCTTCGCCCCGGCCCGGACGGACGGCGCCACGCCGTGCGCCGAGAAGACGATGCGGTTCTCGTGGGCCTTCGCCTCTTCGAGGGTCTGGACGGTCGGGAAGCCGAGGCGCGCCATCTCGGCCTCCACGCTCTCGTTGTGGACGACCTGCCCGAGGATCGCGCCCGTCTGGCGCTTGGCGGCCGCGATCCGGACGAGTTTGTCCGCCACCCGGACGCCGGCGCAGAAGCCGTACTTCTCCGCGAGGACGACGTCCATCAGCCCTTCGTCCGTCCCTTCGCCTGCCACCCGGCGAGCTTCTTCCGCGCGCCGTCGCGCCAGGCCTCCGGCGCGCCCGCCTTCTTCGAGGCCTCGATCGACTTCTCGAGGTACGGGATCGCCTCGGCGTACCTCCCCTCGTCGGCGAGGAGGTCGCCCTTGAGCTCGTCCATCCAGAAGCTGCTCCCGCGGCGCATCGCCTCGTCGAGCCACGCCATCGCCCGGTCCTTCCGCTCCCCGGTCTCCCGGGCGAACCGGGCCGCCTGGTAAAAATCGACGTACTCGCCGGGTCCGGCCGACGCCATCGCGGCGTCGAGCTTCTTCCAGACGATGCCGTTCACGTCGAACTCCAGCGGAAACCCGACGCGCAGGGTCTCCCAGGCCATCTCGAGACGCACCGCCGACGCCGACGTCGGCAGGAACCGGAACTCCAGCCACTCCTGGTGCGGCCCGGCCGACGGCACGACCTCGAAGGAGAGGACGTCCTTCCCGGGATCCCGGAAGTACGCGCCCCACTGCTTCGGATCGGCGTTCACCACGATCGTCCACCGGTCCTTCGCCGGGATCGCGAAGAGCGCGTACGTCCCCGCCTTCAGCTCCTTCCCGGCGATCTTCGCGTCCTCGGTGATCTCGAGCGTCGTCGCGTCGTTCGCTCCGAGGCGCCAGACCTCTCCCCACGGGACGAGGGCGCCCCAGATCGGCCGCCCTTTCACGGCCGGCCGGTGGTAGGCCACCGTGACCTTCGCCGTCCCGACCTTCTCGGAGAGCGAGGCGCCGGGGCTCGGCCGCGGCAGCTCCACGGCGGCCGGCGCGGAGAGCGCCGCGCCGAGCGCCAGGGCCGGAACGGTGCGGGCGATCCTCATGGGCCTTCCTCCGGCCGGCATCTTACCGCGCTGCGATCCCGTCTCAGCCGAGGTCGACGAGCCCGGGCGGCGGCGGGAGGGCCCGCACGAGCCGGTCGCGCTTGATGAGATGGAATCCCCGGCCGCCGCGGCCGACGACCTCGTACCGCTTCGTGACCGTGTGCTCCGTCCCCTTCGAGTTCTCCAG
>DAOMFB010000338.1:0-3760 GCA_035429585.1 Thermoanaerobaculia bacterium | reverse complement strand
CGCGAGGCCGGGTCCGTTCTGGCGCCCCTTCACGGCGCGGACGACGACCGGCCGCCGGGAGGAGGCGTCGCGGGCGAGCCCCTTGCCTTCGTAGGTCTCCCAGTCCTCCCCGTCGGGCCAGAGCGTGAGGACCGCATCCGCGTTCCCCCCGAGGCCGCCCGAGCTCTCCATGTCGGGCAGCTCCGGGAGACGCCAGGGGTCGTGCGGCCCGAGGATCGAGTTCGGCGCCAGCGACGCCACGACGAGGACCGCGCTCCCGGCTCCCCGGGCCACGAGGCGGAGGGCCAGGCTGGTCCGCGCGGCCGCGAAGTCCGGCCCCGACGAGAACGGATCCACCTCGTCCGAGAACGCCACCGCAGCCTTCAGGTCGTCCACGACGACCAGCGGCGGCCGGCCGAAGTCGCGGGCCCGCCGCTCGGCCTCGGCGCGGAGCCACGCCATCGAGCCGACCGGCTGCCCCGGCTCCCCGATGTCGCGGCCGCCCGGGACGGTGATCAGCATCCGCGCTCCGGGGCCCCCTTCCGCGTAGCGCTTCCAGGCCGACGAGACCTGCTCCCGCTCCACCTGCAGCAGCCCTTCCGGCGCCAGCATCTGCCCGTACGGCGTCTTCACGACGCCAGCCACGAGCCGCGCGCGGATCTCCACGTCCTCGCACTCGTAGGAGACATAGAGGACCGGGCAGCCGGCCGTCGCGGCCGCGTGAGCGAGCCGGAGAGCGAGCGAGGTCCTCCCCGAGCCCGGCGCACCGGCGAGGACGTAGACGCGGCGCTCCCGGAGCCCTCCGCCGAGGAGCTCGTCGATCCCGCGGAGGCCGGTCGGGATGGGCCGCCGCTCGAAGCCGGACCGCCACTCCGCGAGGCCGCGCTCCCACTCCAGGGCCGGCGTGCGCGGCAGGGGCGAGGCCGCCGCCCCGGCGGGGGGCGGCTCGCTCAGCGTCGGCATCTCTCCCGAGACCGGAGAGCCTCCGGCGCGGCGGTCCTTCCGGCGCCGCTCCTTCGGGATGCCGCAGCTGTCCTTCAGCCACGTCGCGGCGAGGGGAAGCGTCACGCCGAGGGACCGCTGGACGAGCGTGAGGACGTCGCCTCCCTGTCCGCCGCAGCCGGTGACGCAGCGGTAGTGGACGAGGCCGTCGCGCTCCTCGAAGTGGACGGCGTCGCGCCCGGTCCCCTTGTGAACCGGACAGGTCGAGTGGCGGGCCGCCCGGTCGACCGTGGCGCCGAGCGCCTCCAGGACCTGGGCGAAGTCCTCCAGACCGACGGTCTTCCGGATTCTCTCGGCGTTGAACCGGTCCATGGGCGATCCGCGCCTCCATCCCGTCCGAGACTGTGTCCCCCTATTGTGACCCCAAGCGGGAAAAAGGCCAGCCCGGCCCCGCCGTCAGGGCTTCTTCGGCCGCGCCGACGCCGGCCGCCCGGCGACGGCCTCCCTCGCGCGCCGCGCGTCGTCGAGCCGCGAGACGAGGTCGAGGCTGAAGACGGACGGAGGACCCTTCCGGCGCGCCGACTGCAGCGGGTACCAGTCCCGGCCGTTCGTCTTCTCCCAGCCGCCGGACGGGAGCGTCCGGTAGACGTTCCCGTCGGGGCCGGCGAACAGCTCCCCCGCCCGGACGGCCCGAGGCGGCGGCGCCGCCGCCTCGCCCGCCGGCTTCGGCCCCTTTCCGGCCAGGACGGCGGGCACCGTCGACACGAAGACCTCCGGCGCCCGCCCCGACCGGAGGAGCGCGTCGACGGCTCCGCCCGGATGGGCGTAGGTCTCCACGGCCGGCTCCCCCGCGGCGGCCTTCCGGACCTCGTCGAACCCCGCCGGGACCTTCTTCGCGACCGCCCACCGGCCGTTCGGGGCCGGCGCGACGAGCCACTGGCTCCCCATCGGCAGGTAGAAGCGGCTCGTCGAGGCGTCCTGGAGGAGAAGGGAGCGCGTGTTGGTCACCCGGAGGACCTTCGTCCCGGGCACGGGGCGGATGACGTAGTCGCCGTCCACGAGGACGAGGATCGCCGGCCCTTTCGGCGTGAGGACCCGGGGCTCCACGGGGCGGGGTGCCGGGGGCCCGGCCCGTCGCTCGGCGATCGAAAGGGCCGGGCTCGCGTTGACGCTGGCGAGCGGGACCGTCGCCGCGGGGAGCTCCGCCTTCCGGAGCGCCTCGAGGAGCGCCCTCCCGCCGTCGCGCTCCCACGGAAAGGTCGCCTTCTCGAACTCGAGCGCTTCGAACGTCACCTGGCCCGGAACGCGGTCGAGGCTCGTCCGCGCCCGGAGGAAGACGACCCCGATCGTCGCCTCGCTCTCGCCGCGTCGCCTCGCCGAGACGGCGGCCCGCCCGTCGAGCCGGTCGTCGACCCACCGGTCCACCTGGGGCTGGTAGATCGTGAACGTCACGTCGGCCGACGCGATCGTCGCCGGCCAGCGGGTCGCCGCGGGCGCCGTGTCGCCGCGGAGCGGGCCGGCGGCGAGGGCGAGGGGGAAGAGAAGAGCCGCGAGGAAAGTGCGGTGAGCGGTCATGGCGGCGGATTCTAGAGGCGTCGGCCCGGCCGGGCTCCCCTACAGCAGCCCCTGGACGTACCGGAGCGTGACCCACGCCACGAGGTGGTCGCGCGTGGCGGTCGCGAGGTTTCCTTCCGCCTGGACCACCGCCAGCTGCGCGTCGTCCACCTCGAGCCGGGTCTTCACGCCGTACTCGAAGCCCTTCTCCGACATCTCGAGGAGCCGCCGCGCCTGCGCCACCGTGCCCGCCAGCGCCCGGACGATGAGCGCGCTCTCGCGGACCGCGTCGACGGCCGTCCGGACCTCGAGGCGGATGCCGTCCTCGGCCCTGGCCACCTCGATCTGCCCCATCCGGAGATCGCTCTTCGCTTCGACGACCCGCCCCTGCGTCGCCAGTCCGTCGAAGAACGGGAACGACATGTAGAGCCCGGCGTTCCAGGTCTTCCCGTCGCCCGTGAGGCCGCCCGCCTCGAGCCACTTCCAGCCGGCCCCGGCCCGGAGGTCGAGCCGCGGCTTGTCGCCCGCGGCCTGTATCTTCACGAACTCACGGAAGACCTCGACGCGCTGACGGAGGGCTTTCAGGTCCGGCCGCCGCCCGAAGGCCGTCTCGAGGGCGACCTCGTAGGCCGGCGGGTCGCTGACCTCCCCTTCGAGGGTCCCTTTCGCGT
The DNA here is from genome assembly GCA_035429585.1 of Thermoanaerobaculia bacterium. Taxonomy (GTDB): domain Bacteria; phylum Acidobacteriota; class Thermoanaerobaculia; order UBA5066; family UBA5066; genus DAOMFB01. The sequence continues at coordinate 614 of DAOMFB010000338.1, read as the reverse complement.
CCAGCTCGTGACGCTCGTCGGCGAGGACGAGGCGGAGCTGCTCCCGGGCCGTCAGGACGCGGTTGACGGAGCGGATGACCGGCGGCCGGGCGTTCTCCACCCCCACCTCCGCGGCGAGGACGTCGTAGTCGGTCGCCGTCCCGAGGCGCTGCCGGTTCTTCGCCTCCGTGAGGTGCCGCTCGCGCTGGGCGAGGTTCTCCCGTGCGATCCCCTCGATGCGCCGTGCGAGGAGGACGTCGTAGAAGGCGGCCGTGACGTCGCGGATCGCGGCCTGGCGCGTCGCCTCGGACTGCTCGGCCGCCGCCGCCATCCCCCCCTTCGCGGCCCGGATCGCGGCGCCGACCTGCCCCCACGTGAAGAGCGCCTGCTTCACGTTCACGTCGGCCGTGGCGACGCTCTGGCCCGGGGGGTAGAAGTCGCCGAAGATGACCCGGTAGCTCTCGTCCCAGGAGCGGACGCCCCCGCCGAGAAGCGTGAAGCTCGGGAGGGCTCCGGCACGTTCCTCCACGTACTTTCCCCGCACCCAGTCCTGGTAGGCCTTCGCCTTCTGGACGTCGCGGTTCATCTCCTGCACCCGGCGCACCGCCTCCTCCAGGGTGATCGGCACGGCGGGC